>NZ_FWZU01000007.1 GCF_900177375.1 Desulfovibrio gilichinskyi
GCTTCGCACGATTGGCGAATATTCAGCTTTTCCTCTTTCACGGTTTCTTTTGCCATCTCTCGGCGTAGAGATGGCTTTACCACTTTTTTTCAAGGGCTTCCTTTACCACCTCATATTTCATCTGAGATTCGACATACATCTTTTTGAGTTGACTATTTTCCTTCTCAAGCTCTTTCATTCTGGCCATCAAAGATGCGTCCATACCGCCATATTTAGCGCGCCATTTGTAAAAAGCAGCATTGCTCATGCCGTACTCTCTACATAATTCGGTTACAGGGGGTCCGTTTTCGGCCTGCTTCAAAATATTTAATATTTGGCTGTCGGTATAACGTGATTTCTTCATGTGAATCTCCTTCGTTTAGTTTACGAGAAAATTCTACTTTTCAGAACAATTAATTTTCGGGGGGATTACCGTGTTTTTTTAGCAGTTCAAAAAGATTTTCTTGATTTTTTAGATGTGGGAGAATAACCGAAAGTTGGCCTTTATGTGCTTGGGTTAGCCTTTGAGTCCATTCTGATTCGTTAACTGATGTGTTTGCACGTTCACATATATCGCTAAGTGCTGTCGCTATTGTGTCATGTGATTCGAAAATAATGGTGAGAATGTCATCTGTCCTAAACAGAGGGCTGAAACGTTGGTTTTCTAAGTCCTGCCAGAGCTTTCTCCATGGCTTAGTTCCTGATTGTATTTTTGACTTAACGCTTTGGAATTCATTGTGCCTATCTGCGTACTGGATAACAATGTCATCCACATGTTCAGGTGATTCTACACGGACTTCGACAACACGTTCTCTAGGAGGAATATTTCCAAGCTCAAGAAGATCGAGAAGGGCTAATGCTGCAATACTATTTTGATAAAAATACCGTGTTGTGTTGTTGGGCCGCCAGATTCAGGCATATGTTTTATCCGTCCTTTTTCAGATTGAAGACTACTTTTTAGTGGTTAATTTAATGCCCACGTTAAGATTGCTTAGTCGAGTATTGTTAAATCATATTATAGGAAGTCAATTGCTTGATCTTTCGCTCTTTTTTGATACTCCGTTACCCAAGTTTGAAGAGCATT
The DNA here is from genome assembly GCF_900177375.1 of Desulfovibrio gilichinskyi. NCBI lineage: Bacteria > Pseudomonadati > Thermodesulfobacteriota > Desulfovibrionia > Desulfovibrionales > Desulfovibrionaceae > Maridesulfovibrio > Maridesulfovibrio gilichinskyi. The sequence goes on from NZ_FWZU01000007.1 coordinate 1,064, forward strand.
CATGTCCTTTTCAATGGTAGCTATATCAATTTGTACGGGTTTCCTGTCTGGGGCTTGATCATGAGGGTATAGTGAGTATTTGTCCATTAAGCCTACTATTAGTTTGATATCTTTTGCTTTAATTACTAATAATCTTGAATCCAGTTTAGTGGTATGGATTGCTGGGTCGTATCGAATAACTGCACCATTAAACAAAATTTCTTCAACAGCACGTTCTGTTATTTTCCTCATTTGGGGTGCAAGATTACCAGCAACACGCATACATCCCTCAATATCGTCTGATCCGAGGCACTGCTTAGCAAAATCTATTTCGGAAAGGATGTCTTTCCTTCTTGCCTTGAAATTTTTGACTTCCATGGGGGCTCCATTTTTTGTGTAGCCATGTTTATTTCCCATTGATATTAGTTCGATACAATGCGGTGCGGCCTCAGAATTACGGTTCGCGTGGTAAAGAATACAGCTTAAAAAGAACAAGTCATGTGTGAAGACAACTGTTTGTCTGTGTTTTCCCAAATCCCTGACTATGTGAGCAAATCTTTCCCTAAACCTGTGGTCTAAAGAAGAAACAGGATCATCAAACACGATTCCGCTTGAGTTTTGAGTCAGGTCTACCTCTGCTAAGAATGCTGCGAGAGCAATTGCTCTAAATTCACCTTCACTCGCGATGTCGGCTATTTGAACTTTTGGATCTGCATTGGCAAGGCGTAGTGTAAAGTAAGTTGTGCCAGCTGATGTGCGAGTTTTTTGTAGTTCAACGAAACATCGTTCGCCAAAAAGTTGCTTCAATCTATTTTTGAAAGCGGTTTGAAGTTCGGGGGTAACATATTTTTCCGCAAGGGCTCCGCTTTTACGTGATATTGTTACAGGATTACATGTTGCTATGGCAGCATCATATTTCGCAATATTTTGTAATCTTGTAATTTCTAAATTAATGGCTTCCGTGTTTGAATGCAGGATTTTGCATGACGAAAGAAGGTTGTATCTGTTTACTTGAGCAATCTTTTCTCCTGGTATGATGCTTTTTTGGAGGAATGCTATTTCTGAATCAATATATGGGATTAAATTAAGAATTGTTTGCCGAGGGGACTCTGCTAATGTCGTAAGTTGACTCCATGTGTTTTGCCGAATTGTGTCTGCGAGCATATTTTTGATTGCGTTAGCAGATTGTATGAATGTGGTAACACTTGCAGGTATTATAGGTTCTAGCTCGTTGAGCAGGGGAATGTGAGGAGTCGTGTCTAGCGATACTTGCTGTAGTTTTGTCCAGTAGTTACTCAAAGCGGTATGGGCTGTTTGGACTTTAGTCTCGATGTCGCTTTTTACATATTCTTCAAAGCTGTTCATTAAGTTAAGGGCGTTAGCCCCTAATTCTTGTTGGCAAAGAGGACATCGTTTTGTGTTAGGGAATTGTGTTCTCGGATAGGCAATGGTTTGAACAAATTGTCTTGCTGACTCCCATAGGTGTCTCCATTCTTCTGTTCCAGTCCCTTTAACAGGTGTTTCGCCAAAAGCATTCTTGACAGCTATATTAGCTGCTTGTTTTTTTTGGGAATGGTCATTGGCGAAAAATTTTAGAGCGTCAATTCCCTGAACTGAAAAGTAGTCCTCAATTGTTGATATGAATTGTGACAATTGGGTGATTCGTAATTTTTGCGATTCTAGTGCTGTTATCCGTTGTTGCGGATCTTGGACTCGTAATACTGTAGCTAATTGATTCAATTCAGCTTCATGTTCAGGTTGGAATTGAGTCCACGTATTAATATCAACTTGTTTGGTTCTGGCACTGAGCGAAGTAGTCCAAGTGCGAGCTTGCTGGTCAGGAAGCAGATTAGTTAAGTCTGGTAGTTTTCTAGTTAACGATTCCTTTTCCTTGTTAAGGATCATTTTGAGTTGAGAACATACATTATCAGCCAAATTCGATAGAATACTTAATCCGTATGGAGTGAACGAAGTTTCCCTTTCTTTACTCACGTAGATGTCTGCACATTTACTGTCGAAAATTTTGATTCCATTTAAGTCGGGCGTGCAATGTTTTCCTTCTGTCCAGGAGTGTTCGTATGAATTTTCACCCACAGCATAAGTTATTTTAGCTTGCTTTTGGGTCGGCGGTTCATAGACGTTTGGCTGAATTTTAGAAGGAGCCGCGCATCTACAGTTCTCTTTAAGGATCCTAGTGTAGCTTGTTTTTCCTGCTCCGTTATCTCCATAGATTAAATTAATGCCGGTGGGGTTAAGTTCAAGTTTTGTGTTTTTAGCAAGAGCATTGACTCCTTGGATATCACTTACACCGAGTAGTGAGATTGGTTCTTTAGTGTTTTGCTGTGTTATGAAATGCTCTTCTGTGAAGAAATGTGGTTGAGTTGGCTCGCTAGGAATTCCCAATTCTGCTTTACAAATGCTAACCAACCTTAGGACATCTGCTTCTGTTATTACCCCGGATTGAGTAATTAGAATTCTAATTGCATCGCGAATCCAATTAGGACGGTTTTGGGACCAGTCTAGAATTTCAGTTAACAGAGCATGTTGTGGGGGGATTGGTGTGTTTCCATTGTTTGTGTCAGCCATGCTTAGACCTATGCTTATGTAGGGAAGTGTTAATATGATTTGGTTGTGAATATAGTCGTTATCCTTTTTTTCGACAATGCTATATTATGCAAATCTAATGGTGAGAATCAAAGCGTAATTTTTAGCATAGTATCTATGATTGTTCAGGAATCTAAAACTAACTATTTTTTAAATAAATTCATAGATAATATATTGTTAAGTGTTAAATGATGTGTTTTTGTATATTATCGTATAACATTTCTTCTCTATAGAATTAGAGCTCAGTCCACCAAATTTCTTCATCATCCATAGGGATCGCTAAGGCCGCCCATGCGGATTTTATTTGACGATGAAGGTATGGTGATCATGCATAATCTGTGATTCAGAGCCTGTTTATATAGATTTTGCGGATTATGAAATCAGCACTGCGCCGTTCCTGCTGCAATTGGATAATATGTTTGGGGTATTGCGTTGTTCGGTTTAATTTAGGAGGTGTTGTTTGTGGTGGTGTTATTGAATTTTAATGTTGGTGATAACCGGATTGGGAAATCCAATTAGGAGAATCTATGTTCGAGCGTCAGTGATCAGGCTTGCGATACTGGTCGATAGCGCTTGAGCAAGATTATTCATAGTTAATAACGAAATATTTTGGCGTCCACGTTCAATACCACTGATGTATGTACGGTGCACGTCTGTTAGCTCTGCAAGTTTTTCCTGAGACAAACCTTTTTCAATTCTGATTCGCCGAACTCTGTTGCCAAAATCGGTCATGATTTTACGTTCTGTTTCTGAGTATTGTTCCAAGCTTTTGGTGGGCACAGGATTCTCCTTGGTTGCCACACAGGATGCTTGACGTGATGAGTATATTTCTACAGAGTATACTGTACATAGAGATGTTGATCATGATTAATATTTATTTTGCAAAGGAGGAACAAGGATGGTGACGGTTGAATCAGAAAAAGAAGTGGAGGAATATCTTTGCAGTTTTCTTGAAAAGGAGATCCGGTTAAGCGTACTTCAGCAGCCTAACTTAGGGTCATACGGAATTGCGGACATAATTGCATGGACAGTGATTAACGAAGATGACTCTCGAACTTTGCTGGCCCATGTAATCGAAGTGAAGAAAGGGAAGGCTGGGGTTGAGGGGTTAGCACAGCTATGTCGATATATGAAAGCAGTTGAGTTGAGCCTCAATGAACTGAAAAATGAAAATTTTTGCACGCTGAACAATGTCCTTGTTCAGGGGATGTTGATTTGTGAAGATTTATTTGACCCGGAAGCGATGGGATTTTTACTTGCGCAGATGCAGAATGTTTATCTCTACAAATATACTGTGACCATGGATAAAGGTCTTATTGCAATAAGATGGCCCGGATGGATTAAAGGACCGTACAAAAATGATATACAAGTCCCTTCTGTGGTAACGAGCAAACAGATAGAAAAAAAAGTCAATGAAATTGAAAGTGGAGAGCTGGATTGGGCTAACGGCAATCCATACAATTTGTTCCATGAATTTTGCGTTTAATGTATTGGTTGAGTGTGTAGAAAATTGTGTTTTACTTGATGCTAACTATGCCGATTCTGCATAAATAAATAAGTCCTTTTTGACATCTAAACAAAGTATAAATAAGAGCCCCAGTTTGTTTTGACTGACTTTATTTGGGATGGATGAATCTATGTTTATTTCAGTTTATTAGAAGAGCGTTTCTCCGCACGAAGTGTAATTCCAGTTGACATGTCTTGCCCACGAAGCAGAACCACCACTTCTGTTCTGTTGTGCGATTAAGTGGACAATCTAAAACTAGACAGTTGTTAGTATATTTATATAAATTAATTATTAAACTTCATCAATTTATATGTTAAGTTTACACTCAAACACGCAGCAGAACCATTCTAGTCGCGAGAGTCTAGTTTGAGTTCTGTCAGTATTTGCTAAAGTTATAATTAAGATAGTTTTGATAGGTAGTTAAGTTACCTGGAAAAAGGGGAGGCATTTTGCCTCCCCTTTTTTTTGGATTGAGAGTTTTGAGGAAATAAATTGCTGCCTTTTAAAGACAGGATGAATGTGATATGCAGTAATATAAATGCTAATCATTGTTATCTTGCAAGAGCTCGCGATGGCAGGCTGTTGTATAGTTTTCGCAACACTGCAAGTGTTCATATCCCCTCTGCAAGACTGATAGTAGAGTTTATCCTTGTCTTTTGCCCATACATGAAGAGTCGTGACCTTTTGCAAAAGGAGCATAAAATATGGAATCGTATCAATCAGAAGGACATGAAAAGGAAAAACTTCAACCCGTGGATGCTTTTAAAAAAGTTGATAGCGGCCCGAATGGGTTGAGTGGAAATGAAGCTGCTAAACGCCTTGAAAAATATGGTCCCAATGCATTGGAGGACCAAAAAGTAAGCCCGGTTAGAAAATTTTTGGGATACTTTTGGGGACCGATTCCCTGGATGATTGAGAGCGCAGCCGTTCTGTCCATGATCGTCGGCCATTGGGCTGACTTCTGTATTATTCTTTCCCTGCTAATTTTCAACGCCGTGGTCGGATTTTGGCAGGAATATCAAGCCGGTAACGCCGTTGAAGCACTTAAGAACACACTTGCGTTGAAGAGCCGGGTCCTGCGTGACAGCTCGTGGCAAAGCGTTAATGCTCAGGTCTTAGTACCTGGCGATATCATCCGTTTGCGCATGGGGGACATTATCCCGGCCGATGCCAGACTTGTTGACGGCGACTACCTGAGCGTGGACCAGTCTGCGCTGACCGGCGAATCTCTTCCCGTGGAAAAAATGATCGGAGATCTTATCTATTCCGGATCCGTAGCCAAGCAGGGCGAGATGGTCGGAGTGGTAATGGCAACAGGTGAGAAAACGTTCTTCGGCAAAACAGCTAAGCTTGTATCAAATGCCAAAACGGTATCCCACTTCCAGAAAGCTGTTATGCAGATCGGTGATTATCTGATCTATCTTAGCTTAGTTCTGGTCGCAGTACTTATCGTTGTGCAGCTTTTCCGCGGGGCTCATCTCCTTGATCTGGTGCAGTTTGCGCTGATCCTGACGGTGGCTTCTATTCCTGTGGCTATGCCTGCCGTCCTGTCTGTGACCATGGCCGTAGGTGCTCTGGCTCTTTCCAAGCGAAAGGCTATCGTCTCGCGGCTGGAGTCCATTGAGGAAATGGCGGGTATGGACATCCTCTGTACGGACAAAACCGGAACCCTGACCCAGAATAAGTTGAAGCTCGGGACTTCAATCACCTTTGAAGCAAAGGGTGAAGACGATCTCATTCTCGCCGGATGTCTTGCGTCCAAGGCCGAAAACGAGGACGCCATTGATCTGGCCGTTCTGGAAGGAGTGAAGGATAAAGCGTTCCTTACTGCATATTCTCAGGAGAAGTTTATTCCCTTTGATCCCGTGAGCAAAAGAACCGAAGCTTTAATCAAGGATCAGGATGGAAATTCTTTCAAGGTCAGCAAGGGAGCTTTGCAGGTTATTCTAGACCTTGCCGAGGTGAGCGATGATGCGCGTGCTAAGGCTGAAGAATCTTCCCAAAGTTTTGCTGCTAAAGGATACCGCACCATCGGCGTGGCAAGAGCAGATGGCGATGAATCATGGAAATTTATGGGCATCCTGCCTCTGTTTGATCCACCGCGTGAGGACTCCCGCGAGACCATCTCACAGGCCGGAAAGCACGGCATTGAAGTTAAGATGGTGACTGGCGATAACTTAGCCATAGCCAAAGAGATATCCAGCCAACTTAATCTGGGACAAAATATTTCTCTTGCCGGGCAATGGTTGAAAATCGGAGATGACGCTAAAGGATTATCCGCCGATGCCGCTACAGAAGTTGAAGATTCAGATGGGTTTGCCCAAGTCTTTCCGGAACATAAATATAATATCGTCAAGCTGTTGCAATCAAAGAACCATATAGTTGGAATGACCGGAGACGGAGTTAACGACGCTCCTGCTTTGAAACAGGCCGATGTTGGCATAGCTGTGAGCGGTGCTACCGATGCGGCGCGCGCCGCTGCGGATCTGGTACTGACGGCTTCTGGAATTTCGGTGATTATCAACGCAGTGGAAGAGGCTAGGCGCATTTTCGAGCGCATGAATAGTTACGCCATTTACCGTATCACTGAAACCATCCGGATCATGATTTTTGTAGTGCTGGCAATGATCGCATTTGATTTCTACCCCATCACCGCCATTATGATAATCTTGCTGGCATTCCTGAACGACGTGCCCATAGTGACCATCGCCTACGACCGCACCTGGCTGGACCCGAATCCGGTACGCTGGAATATGCGACGGGTCATCACGGTCTCGACAGCCATGGGGCTGACCGGCGTTTTCGGCAGCTTTCTGATGCTCTATCTGGGGTTGAATTGGCTGCACCTTACCATTCCTGAAGTGCAAACATATATCTTCCTGAAGATGGCCGTCTCCGGACATCTGACACTGTTCGTCTCACGCAGCCGCGGCTATTTTTGGAAATCGCCATATCCTGCGCCGGTGATGGTCTGGTCAGCCTTGGGAACAAAAATTCTTGGAACGCTTTTGGCCGCATATGGATTCGGCCTTATTTCACCTATCGGTTGGAAGTCAATCGGTCTGGTCTGGGGCTATTCGATTGTCTGGGCTTTTTTGACCGACTACGTCAAGGTCATGATTTACAGGCATGTCGATACGGGATCTTCACATAACATGTCTTTTTTGAACAAGGTGCGTCAATCACTTCACCCCTTATGAGACCGTTTATGCGGGATGACAAAGACATCTAAGTAACCCATAAGCCTGATGTATAAACTAGGTAGATGGGAGAGAATGGATTAACGCAGGAGTAGATTTATGACGATAAAGCGGCATGATGTTGTTATTTTAGGTTCCGGACCTGCTGGCGGAGTCGTGGCCGGAATGTGTCAAAAAGCGGGCCTTGATGTAGTTGTTGTCGAGGAGGACGGATGGGGCGGAGTTTGTCCGCTGCGTGGCTGTGAACCGAAAAAAGTACTGGTTGATGCGACGCATGCAGTATCCCGAATCCGTGATATGGAAGGGCATGGACCTGTGGGGAGCGTTTCTATAGATTGGCAGAATTTAATGCAGTTCAAACGGGCCCTTATTGATCCCATTCCGGATGCGGTGCTCCAATCTCTGGAGAAACGCGGTATTAAGACTGTTTCCGGTCACGCAAGTTTTGTCGGTGAAGGACAGGTAGAAGTTTCCGGGTATGGGATCTTGGAAGGAAAACATGTCGTGATTGCTACCGGGGCCAGAACTAGACCATTGAACGTTTCCGGCGAGGAACTTTTGCTGGCGAGTCGACAGTTTCTTGAGCTTGATACAATGCCAAAATCTATTTTGTTTATCGGCGGCGGGTTCATCTCCTTTGAATTTGCCTGTGTTGCAGCCGCGGCCGGTGCTGATGTGACCATTGTACATAGAAGCAGCAGGGTGCTTAAAGGGTTTGATCACGATCTTAGTCTTTCGCTGATAGAGGGTATGAAGGAACTCGGTATTAAGGTCTTTATAGATCGACCGGTTCTCGGTGTGGAGAAGACTGACTCCGGAATAGTTGTTACGTCTCGAAATGATGACGGAGAAAAGGAGTATTTTACTGCCGAACTTGGTGTTATCGGCGTTGGCAGAATTCCCAATGTCGACAGGCTTAATCTTGATGCTGCAGGAGTGACAGTTTCCAAACGCGGAGTGGTGGTTAACGACTTCATGCAGAGTGTCTCCAATCCCAGAGTTTTTGCGGCAGGTGACTGCGCCGAGCCCGGCACTCCTTTGACTCCTCTGGCGGTTTTGCAGGCTACGACAGTAGCTCGTAATATTATTGACGAGCTTTTGACTAAGTCGGACTTACGCGGGGCGGCGAGTGTGGTTTTTACCCATCCTCCGCTTATGAGTGTCGGGATGCTTGAAGAAGAGGCTCGAAAGCAGGGACTCGATGTCATAATTCATTCCGGTGACGCAGCAAAATGGTCCGAACACAAGCGTCTCGGGCTGAAACATGCAGGTTACAAGATCATTGAGGATCGATCTTCGGGGCGTATAGTTGGTGCGCACTATCTCGGACAGCATGCTGAAGAGGTTGCCAACATCTTCGGCATGGCCATCAGGCATGGCCTGACAAGGGAGAACCTGATGGATCATCCTTGGGCCTATCCATCTTTCGGTTATACTCTGCGATACATGTTTTCATGATCAAATAAGATGATTATGGTGAATAATATAAAAAAAGAGGATGCAAATGCATCCTCTTTTTTTATATCTTTTCTTTAAGCCTTTATCGGATTTAATATTCAGGAGAACATAACCCCATGATCTGATAGGCCAGCTGAGCAGCTGCAAAGTCGGAAGCGTGATCGCCTTCGCTCGGAGCTAATTCAACAACGTCTGCTCCGATGACTTTTCTTCCTGATACAGCCCGTTCAAGCAAAGTCAGGGCGTCGTGCCAGCTTAATCCGCCAGGGACAGGGGTTCCTGTTGCGCGGATAACTGACGGGTCAAGACCGTCCACATCAAAAGTGATGTAGATTTTTTCCGGAAAGTCAGCCGGAAGAAGGATTTTAGGGATTCCTCTTAAGTAAAGTTTCCGCGCATCAAGGTGCAGTACTTCTGCTTCTTTACGGTATTCAACTTCTTCTGAGCATAGAGCGCGTACGCCTATCTGGAAAATTGGAAGTTTCAAATCTTCACTTGCGCGGCGCATTACGCAGGCGTGGCTGTAAAGAGAGCCTTCATACGTGTCGCGCAGATCTGCGTGTGCATCAAACTGAACTATCCCAAAGCGTCCATATTTCTGCTGTAAAGCACGCAGTGCTCCGATTGTGACGGTGTGCTCACCGCCAATGATGAAAGGTATAGCTTCGCACTCTACCGCGTAGGAAACAGCATCTTCTACATCATCAATTGTTTTAGAAATATCTTTTGAACAATCAATAGGTTCTGCAGTATGAATGCCGCCTTCTGCGGGAATGGATTTGCCGTCCCATAGCTCCAGTTGTGTGGATGCTTCTATGATTGCTTCAGGACCTGATGCAGTACCTGCTCCGTAAGAAACAGATGATTCAAGTGGAACTGGAATAATATGGAAAGAAGCGTCTTCGGGGCTTTCGTTTGAAATTTCCCCTTCAAGAAAATGCGTAGCCATCAGTCATTCTCCTATGACAGGCGATTTTTGAAGTCTTCATAGCCGAATTGACGAATAACTGTTATTTCGTCTGATTCAGGTCTGTAGATGGTTATTGAAGGTAATTGAATACCATTGAAGGTATTAGTCTTAACCATGGAATAGATAGCCATATCTGTGAAAACCAGAGTGTCTCCGGCTTTAAGCGGAGTATTGAAAGAGTACTCTCCAGCAACGTCTCCGGCAAGACAGGAAGGGCCGCCTATTCTGCAAGTCCAAGCTTTTTCACCGGCTTCACCTGACCCGACAATATGCGGGCGGTACGGCATCTCGATTACATCCGGCATATGGCACGGAACAGCGGAATCCATAATAACTATGGGTATGTCCGCCTGCGTCACATCCAGCACTTTTGAAACGAGGTAGCCTGTATTTAACGCCACCGCTTCACCGGGTTCCAGATAAACTTCAACATCCCATTTATTTTTAAATTCGGTGATGAGTTTTACCAGTAGATTCCTATCATAGTCCGGCCTTGTTATGTGATGGCCCCCGCCGAAGTTGACGTAACGCATACGCGGCAGAACATCGGCAAAACTTTTTTCTACTGCCCTGATGGTTCTCTCAAGGCAGTCCGCGTCTTGTTCACAAAGATTGTGCCAGTGTAGCCCCGTCACTCCTTCAAGGTTGCTCAGGTCAAAGTGAGCTCTGCGAATACCGAGACGAGAACCCGGTGAACATGGATCATAGATCGGTGTTGCACCTTCAGAGTGCTCCGGATTAATCCGGACTGCAAGTTCAATTTCACGATTTTGCGCAGATGCCAGCTCTTTTACGAGATGCCGGAATTTATCAAGTTGCGCAAATGAGTTGAAAACTATGTGATCACTTGTCAGGCACAGATCACGGATATCTTTTTCAGAATATGCTGCGGCAAAAGTATGAACTTCGCGTTCGAATTCTTCACGCCCGAGTCTTGCTTCATGAGGTGAGCTTGCGCACACCCCGTCCAGTTTCTCGGAGAGTACCGGAAAAGTGCTGAACATGGCGAAACATTTGAGTGCAAGAAGAATCCTGCAGCCGGTTTGCTCTTTGATAGAGGAGAGGACCTCCAGATTATTTTTCAGGAGGCCCTCGTCAATCACATAAGATGGAGTTTCCAGTTCAGAAGTACTGAAGCGGAATTCTGTGTGCCCGTCCACTACAGTTCCACTTCTACCCATGGCAGACCGTGTTTGTTCAGTGCTTCCATGAAAGGGTCAGGGTCAAGCTGTTCCATGTTGAAAACACCTTTGCCTGTCCATTTTCCGGTGAGCATCATCATTGCTCCGATCATGGCAGGAACTCCGGTAGTGTAGGAAATAGCCTGAGAGCCTACTTCCTTATATGCTGCTTCATGGCTGCATATGTTGTAAATATACATTTTCTTTTCTTTGCCGTCTTTTACACCTGTCATGACATTGCCTATACAGGTGCGTCCCTTTGTAAGAGGACCGAGTGACCCCGGTTCCGGCAGGACTGCTGTCAGGAATTTAATGGGCTGAATCATCTGCCCGTTGTATTCGATAGGCTCAATGGAAGTCATGCCGATATTCTCAAGCACTTTTAAGTGAGTGAGATATTTTTCGGAAAATGTCATCCAGAAACGGGCGCGCTTGAGCCCTTTAATATTTATGGCAAGCGATTCCAGTTCTTCGTGGTACATGAGGTAACATTTTTTTTCACCGATACCGTCAGGGAAAGTATAATCCATAGACCAAGCCAGCGGATCAGTTTCCACCCATTCCCCGCGTTCCCAATAGCGACCGCGCTGAGTTATTTCCCTGATGTTGATTTCAGGGTTGAAATTGGTAGCAAACGCTTGACCATGATCACCTGCGTTGCAGTCTATAATATCCAGCTCATGAATTTCATCAAAGTGGTGTTTCATGGCGTGGGCTGCATATATATTGGTAACACCCGGATCGAAACCTGAACCGAGAAGGGCCATTAAACCGGCTTCTTTGAAACGTTCCTGATATGCCCACTGCCATTTATATTCAAATTTAGCTTCATCAAGAGGTTCATAGTTGGCAGTATCCATGTAATTGACTCCGACCTCAAGGCATGCGTCCATGAGGGTCAGATCCTGATACGGCAGGGCAAGATTGACCAAAAGATCAGGCTTTATCTTTTTGAGAAGTTCAACTGTTTCGGGTACGTTGTCAGCGTCAACCTTATATGTTGCTACCGTTACGCCTGTGCGTGTTTTAACGGATTCAGCAATAGCATCGCATTTAGCCTTGGTGCGGCTGGCGAGATGTATTTCAGTGAAAACTTCCGGAATCTGAGCGCATTTGTGAACAGCAACACTGCCGACGCCTCCGGCACCTATGATTAGAACTTTAGACATAGATTTATCCTCATATGGTGTCTTTTTTTACGAAGACACCATTATAGTTTATCTTTCGAAGTAAGTGTATCCCTGCAAGCCTATTTTGTAAGCTTGAAGAATTTCTCTGCGTAGTGCCGGGGTTATGAGCCCCTTGCGCACAGCATTCTCAGCAGTCTCGCGGAAACGGGTCAGAAGGTATTTGGTATCGTATTCTACATAAGTCAGAATTTCTTCAACCGTGTCTCCTTCCATTTCACCGATAAAGTCGAACTCGCCATTTTCGCGTATTCTTACTGTCACGATATTAGTATCGCCCAGCAGATTATGCAAATCGCCGAGTGTTTCCTGATAAGCTCCGACAAGAAAAGCTCCGAGGTAGTACTCGTCACTTTCTTTCAACTCATGCAGCGGCATTGTTTTTTTAACACCCTGACTGTCGATGAATCTGTCGATTTTACCATCACAGTCGCATGTTATGTCGGCGAGAATTCCTTCACGCGTGGGTCTTTCATTCAACCGATGTACCGGCATAATGGGGAATAGCTGTCCTATTGCCCAAGCATCCGGCAGAGATTGAAAGACACTGAAGTTACAGTAATATATATCTGAAAGAGCGTGTACTATGCCTTCAAGTTCATGCGGCAGAGTAGGCAGATCCTTTGTCAGAATAGCTATGCGGCGGATTGTCTCCCAAAAGACATTTTCACCCATAGCGCGTTCTCTGAAGGAAATCCTTCCAGCGCTGAACGCCTGCCGGACTTCATCGCGATAATACAGGCTATCGTTAAAACATTCCTGAATATTACGCAGGTTAAGAGATTTCAACGCTTCAAATAAGTGCTGAATATGAATATTTGTTTCTTCAGGAAGCTCTTCCGGCAACGGCTCCGGTTCAAAGCGAGCTGTATCAAGCACGTTGAAAAGGAGCATTGAGTAGTAGGCTACAACAGCACGTCCTGATTCAGTAACAATAGTCGGATGATCAACTCCCTGTTCGTCGAGCACGGTCATTACGCCTTCAACAACGTCAACGCAGTACTCGTTTACAGTGTAGTTACGGCTGCTCATGAAGTTGGTCTGAGTTCCGTCATAGTCAACAGCCAGACCGCCGCCGAGGTCGAGGTAACGCATGTTTGCGCCTTCACCGACCAGTCCTGCGTAAACACGGCTTGCTTCTGATACCGCTCCGCGGATATCGCGGATATTCGGGATCTGTGAACCAAGGTGATAGTGCAGCAGTTGCAGACAGTCGAGCATGTCCGCTTCACTTAGACGATCGATTACATCAATAATTTGAGTTGCGTTGAGTCCGAAGATGGAGCGGTCTCCGCCGGATTCCGACCAGAGGCCGTTTGCTTGAGCGGAAAGTTTGACACGCACTCCGAGAATAGGCTTTACACCTTTTGCTTTGGAACGTTCAATTATGAGGGCCAGTTCACTTGGCATCTCGACAACCATAACGCACTTAAAGCCGAGCTGGGTTGCATGTAAACCAAGGTCTATAAATTCTTCATCCTTATATCCGTTGCAGATAAGTACAGCTTCAGTATCACGCATCATGCCCATGGCCGCGATGAGTTCTGCTTTACTTCCTGCTTCGAGGCCGTGGTGATATTTTTCACCGTGGCGCGTTACAGCTTCAACAACCTGTTGCTGCTGATTAACTTTAATTGGGTATGCCCCGAGATATGACCCGCGATAGCCGAGGCTGTCGATGGCTGAAAGAAAACTTTCATTAAGCAGGGATATCTGGGTGTCGAGGATATTCTCGATTCGCAGAAGGACAGGCATGTCCAATCCGCGTTCTTGAATGCCGGCGATTATCTCCGGTATGCTTACCGCATTGTCAAAATGACCCGGGTTGGCAGAAACCTGAAGATCTCCGTTATCGGAGATGCCGAAGAATCCAGCGCCCCATTCGCGGACGCCGTAGAGTTCTGTAGACCTTTCAGCGGTCCATCTTTCCAGTGTATTGGTCACTCATAAATCCTCCATATGAAAAGTGAATCGGGGATGCCCCCGTGCCGGATAGTTTAATGGATAAACTGTTTCTCACCTATTGAAAAACGGCATTTATGGATGGTAGCAATAAATGTCAATATGAATAAAGACAAATTGCATACCTGTAGAGTCTGAACCTTGAATTAATTGATTATTTATAAAAAATATTTATTAAGTTCAAGATTCTGGCTACGCCAGTATTAATATTATATTTTATGCCGCTATTTATGAAATGTATATTTAATTTTGTTAATACTTTTAATCTGTTGTAATTAGTCCTGTAATTGTCACTTAGGTAGTGACGGAAACATTTCTTTAATAATTTTGGACGCCTCCTGCGTTGCCATTATTGCTGCAAAATCGCTTGTAAACGGTTTCAAATTGTCGAGCAATATCGGAATTGTTTCCACACAGGCATATGCCGGATGAAACGTGGAGTGTGAAGGCTTTGTGTCAGTTGAGTTAGAATCGGCAGTCTTGGGGAGCAATTTATGCTCAGGATAATTTTGATAAATTTCGCATGATATTTTCCACGCTACCTGCAAATCGCGGTACGCATATTTATATTCATGCAAGCTGGTATAATTTTTACCTCGAAGCATGAAAGCCTGCGCTTTTGTTATGTCTGATGCATCAGATTCAATAACATTGTCTAACAGTTGAACTGCCTTATCGTATTGTTTTTCACTGCTCAGCTCAATTGCATTGTTTATGGGATTGCCGAAGAGTGCACATCCGTGGAGAAGCCCGGTTAAAAAGGCAATCTGTATTATTGATCTTACTACGCAGACCATTAACGAGCTGTCTTTTTTCATGCGTCCCTTTATTGCTTGCCTTGTAATGCTGAATTAATAAGTTAGGAATCGTTTGATTTCAAGTTCGGCGTAATATATTTCTGCTGTAATTCAGAGAATTGTTCAGGTTCTATGGTTATGAACTTTACACCGACTCCTTCCATATTGTCATCTGTAGATTTAATCCAGCGAATTCCAGCATATATAGGTAGTTTGTTTGATAGATCAGTAAATTTGAGATGTAAAAAATCCTGATCGAAAATATCAGCTGTAGTGCTTATAAAGCAGCCTGATGCTGAAATATTTTGTATGATTCCTGCAAAGCTGTTAGCCATTGCAGGGTCGTTTTCAGAACTGATCCGTATTGGAATATTTATTTTTACCCGTTCATTTATACGGGTCATGATACAGTTGCTATCTATACAACATTGTTTGAAATTTGACAGATCATCGACGAAAACTACTTTATCGGATTCAACTTTAGTTCTTATAAGTGAACGGTTTGCTGCAACAGA
The DNA here is from genome assembly GCF_900177375.1 of Desulfovibrio gilichinskyi. Lineage (NCBI taxonomy): Bacteria > Pseudomonadati > Thermodesulfobacteriota > Desulfovibrionia > Desulfovibrionales > Desulfovibrionaceae > Maridesulfovibrio > Maridesulfovibrio gilichinskyi. Next base: position 16,424 of record NZ_FWZU01000007.1, read on the forward strand.
GAAAATTCTATTTCTTGCATAAGCCGGTGTTCTCATTACTTTTTGAATATCTAGAATCAATCCTGTAAACTTTTCTTCCAGAACTTCGTGAATAAAATTATCTAAAGTTGAGCAGTATTTTATATTAAATTCACTGATTAATTTGGATTTTTTATATGGTTCAGGACTATCAACAAAAGCGATTATTGAGATTTTCTCATTGCTGGCCATAGGTTGCTCCTGGATTTAGGAAATGTGATTGAAGAAGAATACTAAGTTTTATTCCGCTTGCATATTAAATTCTATAATAAACCCTCCGAGTCCTGTTTAAAGAGCTCGGAGGGTTTATATATTTGAGTTATGAATAAGCTAGGTGAAGCTTAAATTTCAAATAACATTTCAAGGTCATCGCGAGTGAGAGATTTAAGAGCGGACTGGCCTGGAATAATTGCGTCCGCAACACTCTTTTTCATTTCCTGCAGTTTAAGAATTTTTTCTTCAACTGTGTTTTGACAGATCATTTTATATGCAAAAACCTGTCTCTTCTGCCCGATACGATGAGTACGGTCAGTTGCCTGATTTTCTACAGCAGGGTTCCACCATGGGTCATAGTGAATTACATAGTCAGCAGAAGTCAGGTTCAAACCTGTTCCTCCTGCTTTCAGGGATATCAGGAAGATCGGGATATCCGGACTGTCGTTAAATTTGTCAACCTGCTCAAAACGGTCTTTACTGGAACCGTCAAGATAGGTGAACGGTATTTCTTTAATTGTCAGCCATGAGCGGATGACATGAAGCATCTGTACAAACTGTGAGAAGACAAGAACTTTATGTCCGCCTTCAACTATATCAAAGATAAGGTCTTTGAATGCATCAAATTTACCTGACGGCAGGTTGGTTGAAAAACCGGGCATGTCCAGCTTGAGCAGTCTCGGGTGACAGCAGATCTGTCTGAGTTTGAGAAGCGCATCAAGGATAGACATCTGGCTTTTCGCCATACCTTTTTCGTCAACATCTTTGAGAACCTGATCTTTAAGGCGTTTTGCCAGAGCGTTGTAAAGGTCACGCTGCTCTTCGATAAGGTCGCAGTAATGAACAGTTTCGATCTTCGGCGGAAGATCTTTAGCTACTTCAGATTTAGTTCTGCGAAGAATGAACGGTTTTACTCTGGTACGCAGGTACTCAAGAGCTTCTTCATCGCCGTCTTTTATCGGTTTAATTATGCCGCGCTGGAAAGCATGCTGCGAGCTGAGAAATCCGGGCATAAGGAACTCGAATAAGGACCATAGTTCAAATAAATTATTTTCAATCGGAGTACCTGAAAGACAGAGTCTCATATCAGATTTAAGCTGACGAACAGACTTTGCGGTTATGGTATTCGGGTTTTTTATATTTTGTGCTTCATCAAGAATTACCGAGGTATATTCCTGCTTAAGCAGTTCATCAAGGTCTCTACGCAGTAATGCGTAAGTTGTAATAACTATGTTGGACGTGCTGATTTGCTTGAACAGGTCTTCACGTCTTGAACCATAGATTGTCAAAACTGACATCTGTGGAACAAATTTTTTAGCTTCACGTTCCCAGTTGGGAAGAACTGAAGTCGGAACGATAATAAGGTTCGGCCCCTTGATATCTCTTTCGTAAAGAGACAGGAGGAAAGAAAGGGTCTGAATGGTTTTACCAAGTCCCATTTCATCCGCCAGAATTCCGCCGAAGTGATATTCACGCAGGAAGTTCAAGTAACTTAATCCCTGAAGCTGATACGGGCGCAAGGTAGCGTCGAGTCCCAGTGGAGGTTCCAGCTGTTTTATCTCTTCGAAATTATGAATTTTTTCTCTCAGTTTAACAAACTGTTCGTCTGTTCTGGTATTTGGAAGATCTTCAATAATTTTGTCCAGAACGGGGGTTTCGTACTGTTCATACGTAGCTCTTGGTGGCTGATCCGGGTCATAGCCGAGAGCTTTGAGTTTGTGGCTCAGTTTTTTGAGCCATGACTCTGGAAGGCTTGTGTATGATCCGTCTTTAAGCTGAACATACCGTTTACCCTGACTCCATGCTTCCCAGATTTTGTCTATAGGGACACGCTGGTCATCGTACTCGACAGTAATATCGAGGTTGAACCACTTATTGTCATCATCTGTGTCGATTTCAGCAATAATCTGCGGTTTAGTAAGTCTTACTTTGTAGCGGGTAAGGTTCTTTTCACCGTAAATTCTATACGCTTCAACAAGCTGCGGATAAAAATCAAGCAGGAAGGTGATTGCAGCTTCCTGTTCCATGAACCAAATGGAATTGTTTCGCGGCTGGAAACCCATATCTCTCAGTTCGGAGAAAAGCAGAGCTTCTTCTTCCTGAGCGCGGCGGACCAGATAAGATTTATCACCGTCTTTGTAACTTCCTGTCTGTAAATCAGGATTAGGTTCGGACATGCTTACTTCACCGTGTTCAGTCTCGTATACGTTATCGATTCTGATGGTGAGCAGGCTTCCTTCCTCGTTCAGGTAAAGCTTAGGATTGAAAGTTGCCGGCACAAAGAACGGCTGCATCTTTTCAAGAAATTCCTCGTGATCATAAAGATCGGAAACAGGAATCTGGGTCCAAACGCGGTCAAGAAATTCAGGAATGTCTCCCGGAGGAATTACGGGATTCTGAATTCTCATTTCTTGAACAAGTTTAGGGTCTAAAGTTGTCTGGACCGGGTAGAAGCCGTGTTTCCAGTAAACCCACAGAGGCAGTCTGCCGTAAAAGAAGACCTCGTCATCATCCATAATGGAGAAAGGAGGCTTACCTTCATCAGATAGCAGAATATCAAAGCTAAGCCCTTCGTCCGCAAGTTGAGGGGACAGCTTAAGCTGCATTGTTCTGCTTTCAATCCTGATGGGAATATCAGTGTCACGCAGGAACATGTAGTATTCATCTTTAACAGACCGGAAAAACCACGCATGAAGGCCTGCCGGGATATCAACTCTATGCCCGCGGTAGTCAAGAAAATGGCCGATCTGTTCCGCAACCAGCGGAAGGTTCGGAGATGTTTCGCTCCAGTCAGGATTAGCTATAATGCTTTCGAGATCTATTTCATTTTGAACTTGTGACAAACCGGATTTGTTTTGTCTTGCTCTGAAAAATGATACTTGCAATCTTTCCGGTTCTGGATACATGCGATAAATGATGTAATGTTTGCCGGCCTCCGGCTCTAGTTCTGTAGAAAAGAATGATCTGAAGTTTTGACGCCAGTCAGCCTGTTTAATTGATTCAGCTTTTTCTTCTTCTGTATCAAGTGTCAGTAAAAGTTTTAAGGCGACGGCTCCGACATGTCTACAGACGCCGGAATATGAGTCCGGGCAATTGCAATAATGATTAATATTTTCTTCAGCCAGATTAAGTCCTAACTCTGATGTATAAATCTGGAAATCATCACCTTGAATGGATGCATCTACATCCCAGTATCTTTCTCGTTTATTTAAATCTAACTTCTGGACTCCACCTGAATTTACAATATTACGAGAACCGTCCAGAATATATTCCGGAACGGTATGTGATACAAAATCCTTGAGTATTTTTTTTACTACTGCTTCTTCATTTTGAGACATCCTTACTTGGACCCCCGAACCCTATCGTTAGTAAGTAATTTCATAACAGGTTATATTGTTTATAGTATATTTCTTTCAAATTTTTGCTTGTTACGGTGCTTGCGTAAAGTAAAAAATGTTTTTGGTCAATCCGCAGCTATACATTGCTTGGCTTTTCAATAACATTAGTACATACTGAACATTAGTAGCAGTTTATATAATTTTATCAAATATTTTCTACAAAAAAACAAGGGAAACATGCTTAGAAGTATAGTCTGTTTTATCTTATCAAGCTGTCTTTTATTGTCATCATGCGGGCAAACTCCTGACCAGAATGCAAAAAAAAGAACTACTAGCACAAATAGCTCTGTAACATCAATCGAAAAGAGTGAACCTGTGTATGGAGGGAGACTTACGGAGCCGCTTATTGCGGAGCCTATAAACCTTATTCCTCCATTATCGACGGACAGCGCAAGTAGCACCATTGAAAGTAAGATATTTGTTTCTCCGCTAAAGTACAACAAAGATATTGAATTAGTGCCTGAGGCTGCAAAATCTTTTGAGGTCCTTGATGGTGGAAAACTCTTAAAATTTACTTTGCGCGACGATATAAGATGGACAGACGGAGTTCCCCTTACCGCAGAAGATGTTGAATTTACATATAAATTGATGATAGATCCTGAAACGCCTACAGCTTACGCCTCTGACTATCAGAATATTAAAGAATTCAAACTTACCGGTAAATATTCATTTGAAGTAACTTATGACAAGGTCTTTGCCAGATCACTTGTTACATGGGCACTTCCTATTTTACCCAAACATCTGCTTGAACACGAAAATTTGACTGAAACACGTTATGCCCGTGCTCCGATCGGGGCTGGTGCGTATAAACTTAAAGAATGGATTCCCGGTCAGAGGGTTGTACTTGAAGCCAATGATGATTATTTTGAAGGAAGACCTTATATTGATGAAATTGTGTACAGAATTATCCCTGATCTTTCAACTCAGTTTCTTGAGCTTAAAACTGGAAAGCTGGATGACATGGGGCTGACTCCTGAACAGTATCTCTTCCAAACTAAGGGCAAAAGCTGGGAAAAAGATTTTCAGAAATTTAAATTTCTTTCTTTCGGGTATGCATGGCTCGGCTATAATTTAGACAGGCCGATGTTTAAAGATATCAGGGTTAGACAGGCTCTTTCCTACGCTATTGATAAAGAGGAGATAGTTAAAGGAGTACTTTTAGGACTCGGGTATCCGGCAATCGGACCTTATAAACCGGGTACTTGGGTATATAATACTAAACTTGTTCCGTACGGATATCATCCTGATAAAGCGATAGAGCTTTTGAAAGAAGCCGGATGGTCCGACACTGACGGCGATGGTATTCTTGACCGCGACGGAGTTCCTTTTTCCTTTACTATTTTGACAAATCAGGGAAATTCCTTGCGAATTAAGACTGCAACAATTATTCAGAATCGTCTTAAGAATGTAGGGATTGAGGTTAAAATAAGAACGGTGGAATGGGCAGCCTTTATCAATGAATTTGTTAATAAAAGTCAGTTTGATGCCATCATCCTCGGTTGGACCATTCTTCAAGATCCGGATATTTATGATGTATGGCACTCTTCCAAGGCCGTGGCCGGTGGACTTAATATTACAAAATATCGTAACCCGGAAGTAGATGATTTGCTCGAAAGAGGGCGGACTACTTTAGATCAGGCAGAACGGAAGAAAATTTACGATCGCATCCAGGAAATACTGCACATAGAACAGCCGTATTGTTTTCTGTATGTGCCGATGGCACTCCCGATATATAAGAGCCGTATAAAAGGATTGAAGATAGAACCAGCCGGGCTCGACTACAATGCAAACCGTTGGTGGATACCGACAGCTTCCCAGACGAAGATCAGGATGCAGCAATAATATGATAAGAATTAATGAAATCACTGACATAGTCAGTACTTATATAGATGATCCTGATTTGGATCTCATTCGGAGAGCGTATGTTTTCTCCGCGCGTGCTCACGAGGGACAGGTGCGTCTTTCGGGCGAGCCTTATTTGTCTCACCCGCTTCATGTTGCGAAAATTTTAGCTGATATGAGAATGGATGAGCCGACTGTGGCCGCCGGTCTTCTGCATGACACCGTTGAAGATACCGATACAACAATTGATGATATCGCGGATCTTTTCGGAGAAGAGGTTGCGGATATTGTTGATGGTGTGACCAAGATCGGGATGATGGATTTTGAGTCCAAAGCAATCGCCAAAGCCGAAAATATTCGTAAAATGATTCTGGCTATGGCTGAAGATATTCGCGTGCTTATGGTTAAGCTTGCTGACCGTTTGCACAATATGAGCACACTTGATTTTCAGAAAAGCTATAAACAGCTGTTAATAGCCCAGGAAACTCTTGATATTTATTCTCCGCTGGCCAACAGACTCGGGCTGTATATGGTCAAACGCGAGCTTGAAGATCTGTGCCTTTATTATTTGAAACCTGATATTTATCAGAATATTACCGACGGACTTCAACGCCAGCATACTCTGGGTAAGGAGTACATTGATAAGGTGCTCGGGCTGCTGCATGATGTTCTGGAAAGTAACGAGCTGAAAGGTTCTATTACCGGAAGAACTAAGCATAAGTACAGCATCTATAACAAAATGGTTCGTCAGGATCTCAAGCTTGAAGAAGTTCATGACATAATCGCTTTCAGGGTTGTCGTAGAATCTGTTAAGGAATGTTATGCCGTCCTCGGGCTTGTTCATTCCATGTGGATGCCGGTTGCAGGGCGTTTTAAAGATTATATTTCCATTCCTAAAGCCAATATGTATCAGAGTCTGCATACTACTGTTGTCGGTCCCGAAGGGGAGCGCATCGAAATTCAGATACGTACTGAAGAAATGCAGAAGGTTGCTGAATATGGTGTTGCCGCGCATTGGCAGTACAAAGAGTCCGGTGTAAGTGCATCAAAACAGAATAGAGATGCCGAGCGTTTTTCATGGCTCAGGCAGATTATGGACTGGCAGCGCGAACTTGAAGATCCTCGTGAATTTATGTCTTCACTCCGGTTCGACCTGTTTACTGAAGAAGTTTATATTTTCACTCCGGGCGGTGATATTAAGGAACTGCCGGACGGGGCTACACCTGTTGACTTTGCTTACTCGATTCATACCGATGTAGGAAACCATTGTACCGGCGCAAAAGTTAACGGCAGGCTTGTCCCGCTTACAACTGCCCTTAAAAACGGTGATACCGTTGAAATTTTCACTGACAAGAAGCGCAAGCCGAGTCACGACTGGCTTAAGTTTGTAAAGACAGCAAAAGCGCGTACCCGCATCAAGCATTATATCAGGACAGAAGAAAGAGCGCATTCTATAACTCTTGCTAAAGAAATGCTTGAGAAAGAAGGCCGCCGCATGAACCTTAATGTTCCGAAAGCAATCAAAGACGGTTATTTTGTAATGCTTGCGGATGAATTCTCATGCGGTTCAGTTGATGATCTGCTTTCAAACATCGGCTATTCACGGATTACCCCCAATAAAATTTTGCGTCGCCTTTATGCGGTAATTAATAATATTGAAGGGGAACCGGAAGAGGCTGTGCTTCATGAGCCGCAGACGACTGAAGAAGAGAAAAATCAAAAGGTTGCCAACTCTATTGAAATTGAAGGAGTTGATAACGTTCTTATCCGGTTTGCCGGATGCTGTACTCCGCTGCCGGGTGAACCTATCATAGGGTATATCAGCCGTGGGCGCGGAGTGATTATTCATACGGCCTCCTGTCCGAATGTAAAAAGTCTGGAAGAAGAGCGTCTCTTAAGTGTTTCATGGTCAGGCGGGCAGGAAGAAACCTCTCATCCTGCGCAGATAAGTATCCGTTGCAAAAACATCAAAGGATTGCTTGCAAGGATATGTTCAGTTCTGGCTGAGCAGGATGTGAATATTGATTCCGGCTCATTTAAATCTGACGTGGACGGTATTTCACTGCTGGAATTCACTGTGGAAGTCCGAGATCTGGGGCATTTGCACCGCGCTTTAAACAGGCTCAAAACCATCGACGCTGTGCTTGAGACGACTAGAATCAGTTAATAGTGTGCTGATGCAAAATTAAATAGGATAGTATTACAAAACAGCCCCGCATATTTTATGCGGGGCTGTTTTTTTAGAAAATTTCAGCAGCAGGGCAAACCTTTATGGGGTGCGGTGTATCCATTTCCGACCAGACAAAATTATGATGCTCTATTATAATCTGTGCTTCAAGATAAGGCTTTTGAGCAGTTGTGTGTGCGTCTGAAACAACTGTAACCTCAAAGCCTTTACTGGCTGCGACGCGTACTGTCGTGTCTAGGCAGAAGTCTGTGCAGCATCCAGTTACAATTAATTCTTTCACACCAAGTTTGACTAGCTGATCTTCAAGATCTGTTTTGCAAAAAGCATCACAGCATGTTTTTTCAACGATAGTATCCTGATCTTTTTTGTGCATGTCAGGAAGGATCTGCCAACCGTCAGAGCCGTATTTAAGTGCAGCTTCTCTTGGGGTGTTGTGGCGGATAAAAATGACAGGAATGTCTTTTTCTCGCGCCTTATCTATAAGTTGATTAATCCGCTTAATTATATTCACGTCATCATATCTTTTTTTAGCAAATACACCTTGCTGCATATCTATAACTATAAGAGCTTTCATCTTTTTCTCCTTTTTGTCTGTTTAATCAGGCTGATCAGATTTTTTTTGATAATTTATTTAGATTCATATTGAAAGAGTTAAGTAGTCACTCATAGTAATCAATAGGCATCAATATAAATTAAACGAAAGTTTTAAACAAACGTTTGACTTTGGTCTGTGATGTCATTACATTGCTCTGAAATATAACGAGTAAGAGGTACAAAATGACGAATATATCGAAGAAGCAGAACAGTAAGATGGGGAGAGGAGAAGATACTAGGCAGCGGCTTATACAGGTCGGAGCCAGATTGTTTGCTCTTAATGGTTTTAGAGGTGTGAGCATGCGAATTCTCGCCGTTGAAGCGCAAATTAATCTTGCGACTGTCGGATATCACTTTGGAGGCAAGCTTGGACTTTACGAGGCTGTATTGCGTCATACCGTTAATCGGACCCATGAAGTTTTTCCTGCAATCGATGAGGTTCGCAGTCAGATAGCTATGCTTGAACTCGGCCAACTTAAAAAAAGTGATTTGATAACTTGGTTTTTCACAAAGTTCATCAGAGGCATTGTAGGCGACACGGAAAATGTATGGATAGCTCTGATTATTATACGAGAGCTGGCGGCCCCGAGTGAGCTGTATTATTTACTTGAAGAGGGTCTTTTTTCTCCGTCATTTTTAAGTCTGACTGAACTTCTTACAGCTGTAATGGGAAGTGATGTATCTGAAGAAGAGCGTATAATTGTAGGTAATGCTCTGATGGGTATGGCTCTCCATTTTGTGAATCGGAAAGCATTTGTTTTCAGGATTGGCTGGGATGAATACACTCCTGAAAACATAGAAAAGATAATAGAAATTTTATGCAGAAGAGCTGTCGCTTTTGTGTGTTGCGGGGAATAATAAAATGAAAAAAAGATTGCTTATAATACTGTGTATGACTTTTTTAGTTGTATCTGGATGTGAAAATAAAAAAGCTACAGTTGAAGAAGTGATACGTCCTGTAAAAACTGTAAAAGTAGGCGAATCACGCTCCGGAAGGCAGTGGTCTTTTTCCGGTACAGCAGAAGATGCTCTTGAATCTGAACTTTCATTTCGTGTAAGCGGGAGAATTGTTTCTTTTCCAGGGGATCAGATCGGTAGAAAATTCAAAACCGGAGAGATTATAGCTAAGCTTGACCCATCTGACTATGAACTTGAAGTTCATCAGATTGAAGCTCAGCTTGAGCAGGTCCGTGCAAATTATACCTTTGCAAAAGCTGATGTGAAAAGAGTCACTCAGCTTTATGAGCGCAAAGTCACCTCAAAAAGTGAACTCGATCAGGCTGTTGCCGATTTCAAGTCTAAGGAAGCCCAACTGCATGCTACTGCCAAAATGCTCGATATAGCCCGTAAGAAAACCGGGTATACTACTTTGCAGGCTCCTTTTGATGGTTGGGTCAGTAAAGTGAACGTTAATATTCACCAAAATGTTCAATCTGGGCAGAGTATAATCATTTTCAATGCAGGTAGGCAGATGAAGATGAATATTTCTCTTCCTGATACTTTGATTTCTCAGATTAGCGAAGGAGAGGAAGTTGATGTAACTTTTGATGCACTGCCCGGAGAAACGCTGAAAGGCATTGTTATGGAAGTGGGCATCGGCGCGACTCAGCGGGCTTCTTTCCCCGTTAAAGTTTATTTGAATAATTCAAGGAAGCTTCTGCGTAGTGGAATGTCAGGAAATGTGAATTTTGCATCCCGTACAGAAGAGCTTCATATTTTTGTTCCGGCTTCCGCAATAGTCGGTGATCCTGACGGCAGCAAATATGTATGGGTTGTCGAGGACGGAAATGTTGTTAAATCCCGGAAAGTAGAGATCGGTGCATTATCTTCTCTAGGTGTAATGATTAAAGATGGCTTAAAAAAAGGAGAGACTGTTGTTACGCGCGGTGTTCATTCCCTTAAAGAAGGTATGAAGGTTAAAACAGTCGGAGGGATTTCGTGAACATTGCAAAATGGTGCATCGAAAACAATCGCACGTCTATAGCCATATTTCTGCTCATTGCGCTTGGCGGAGTAATGACTTTTATGAGTATCCCGAAGGCTGAGGACCCTGATTTTGTTATCCGAACCGCCGTTGTAACAACCGTTTTTCCAGGGGCTTCTCCGCAACGTGTTGAGGAGCTTGTCACTGATAAACTTGAAGAAAAGGTACGCGAACTAAGCGATATAAAAGTTGTTCGTTCTCAGTCAATGACGGGTATCTCTATTATTGAAGTTGAATTTAATGATTCAATCAAAAATATGGATCCCATATGGCAGAAACTGCGTAATAAAGTAGCAGATGCACAGTCTACTTTGCCGTCCGAAGCGCAGTCGCCTGTTATTAATGATGAATTCGGTGATGTATTCGGCATCCTTGTTGCGCTGACTGGAGACGGTTTTTCGTACCGTGAGCTCAAGGATGTCGCAGATTATACCCGTGATGAACTGCTTTCAGTTAAAGGCGTAGGTAAGGTCGAGCGTTGGGGATTGCAGGATGAAAGAGTATATATAGACTTTTCCAATTCGCGCATGGCCTCGGCAGGGGTGAGCCCTTTTGCTTTGGCGCAGATGATTAATAATCAAAATTCCATAAGGCCGAGTGGTTCATCTAAGGTGGGACCGGATAGAATCTATATTGAACCGACTGGAGAATTCAAATCTGTGGATGATATTGCCTCTCTTTCAATGAGAGTTGAAGGCATGAAGTCCAGTATGAAACTTTCAGATGTAACAAAGGTTTCCAGAGGTTTTTCCGATCCTCCGTCCGTAATGACCCGTTATGATGGCAAGCCTGCTATTATGCTTGCTGTTTCAATGGCAGACGGTGATAACATTATGGAATTAGGTAAGAGAGTTACAGCTAAGCTTAATCAGCTTTCCGCAAATCTTTACCAAGGGATGGATTATAATATTGTCGTATATCAGCCGAAGTATGTTGAAACAGCTGTTAACGATTTTATGATCAATCTGCTTGAATCATTTGTGTTTGTTGTAATCGTTATTCTTGCTTTTGCAGGGTTTAAGACAGGGCTTGTCGCCGGTTCGCTGGTTCCTATGGCGATGCTCGGATGTATTTCATTGATGCCTACTTTCGGTGTGGGATTACAGCGAATATCAATTGCATCATTGATTATCTCACTTGGTATTCTGGTTGATAACGGTGTTGTCGTATCAGAGGCCATCTTAGTAAAGCTTGCTGCCGGAGAAGAGCGGATGAAAGCCGTTGTAGGAGCTGTTTCAGAACTTTGGATGCCGCTGCTTGCCGCTTCTTTGACAACGATTTTTGCTTTTCTTCCCATTCCGCTGGCTGAAAGCACAGTCGGTGAATACTGTTTTTCTCTATTTGTGGTGGTTACGCTGACCCTGATGTGTTCATGGGTTTTGTCCATGACTATGATTCCTATGCTTTGTTATTATGTACTCAAACCAAAGGTAATAATTCAGACCTTTTCCGGCCGGATATACAACCTTTACAGAAAGCTGTTGCTCTTGTGTCTAAAGCATCGGCCTGCATTTGTCGGGCTGGTTGTGGCGGCTTGTATTGTTTCTTTCTGGGGATTCCAGTTTGTTCCGAAGATGTTCTTTCCGCCTAACGAAAGGGCGCAGTTTACAATTGATTTTTGGCAGCCATTCGGTTCGGACATTACCACAACTGCTGAGGAAGCCGCAAAGCTTGAGAAGTTTCTTCTGGCAGACAAAGGTGTTGAAAGTATCGGGACCTTCATAGGAACCGGTGGACCAAGATGGTATCTGCCGCTTAACCTTGAACAGCGTAATGATAATTTAGCGACTTTTATAGTCAACACCAAGACCGTGAAAGATGCTGATGAGGTTATTGAACGAGTTCGGTCTGGTCTAAAGAACAATTTCCCTGATGCTGATTTCAGTCTTAAGAAATTAATGAACGGCCCGCCTGTCGGAGCACCTGTTCAAATCCGTCTTTCCGGGCCTGATCAAAAGATGCTTTATAAGCTGAGGGATAACATCGGGGATATCCTTGAGGAGACTCCGGGAGTTTCCCGTGTGTGGGATGACTGGGGGCAATGGGCCAAAAAGATGGAGGTTGATGTTGATCAGGATAAAGCGCGCGAATCCGGATTATCAAGTTTCGACGTAGCACTCAGTTTACAGTCCGGAATGTCCGGTTATCAGGCTTCAACTTATCGTGAAGGGGACATAAATATCCCGATTGTACTTCGAAGCGAAGATTCGTTCCGTAATAGACTTGATAAGCTTGAGAGTTTAAATATTTATTCTTATCAGGACGGGAAAAGCGTACCGCTCAGTCAGATTGCCAAGACTGAACTGGTTTGGCAGCCTTCGGATATTCGCCGCAGAGATCAGACCAGAACAATGACTGTTAAAGCTGATTTATATGATGGTTATTTTGCAATGCAGACAATTAATGCCGTGCGCCCGAAGATAGAAAAAATGATGAAGTCTCCTGATTGGCCGGTCGGGTACTCGGTAGCTTACGGCGGAGAGTTTGAGAAAAGTCAGGAAGGTCAGGATTCAATCATTGCCAATATGCCGCTGGCAATGGGGCTGCTCGTGCTGGTTTTGATATTCCAGTTTAACTCATTCAGACGGCCGCTTATTATCCTTTTGACACTGCCGCCTATGATGTGCGGGATTACTCCGGGAATGCTACTCACTAATTCCGCTTTCGGATTTATGCCTATGCTCGGAATGATCAGCCTGCTCGGGATTATTGTTAACAATGCGATTATGCTGATAGATAGAATTGAAATTCAGCGTAAAAGAGGAATTGATCTGGCAGACTCCATTGTGCTTGCTTCGCTTGAAAGAGCAAGGCCGATTATTATGACCGCAACAACTACAATTATCGGAATGGTTCCGCTGTCACTGCAAGGCGGAGAAATGTGGCGGCCAATGGCTAACTGCATTATGTCCGGCTTAATGTTTGCGACCGTGCTTACTTTGATTTTGTGTCCGGTTTTGTATTCCCTGTTTTTTAAGCAGGGGTTTAAATCCTACACATGGAATCCGGCAGTTATTGATAAGGGACGAGATGTATAGAATCTGTTTAAGTTGAATTAATACAAAAACAGCCCGCAATTTAAATAAAAATTGCGGGCTGTTTTAATTTTAACTGTTTTCAGCTGATTCGACTGAAACTAAATTTCTTCAAGGATCTGCTGAATGCTGTCGACAAGACGCTTTGGAGTGGATGCGCCGGCTGTAAGTCCTATTCGCTTGAATTTTTTAAGTTCTTCCAGCGGCAGTTCCTCAGCCATTTCAACATGAGTGCATCTGATTCCTGCTGTTTCGACAACCTGAACTAATCTGCGGGTGTTCCCGCTGATGCGCCCGCCTACAACTATCATGTGATCCACTTCGCTGGAAAGAGCGATAGCTTCTTCCTGTCTCTGACGGGTTGCATCACATATGGAATTCAGTACAATTACATCAAGACCTTTGCTTTCAAGGTATTTAATAATCTCTTCGTAGATAACGCGGTCTTGAGTGGTCTGGGCTGCTAAACAGTACCTTCTGTTCGGGTCCAGCTCTATGGCTTTGAGTTCTTCTGTGCTGTCAAAAAGGCATGTGCCTGATGGAGCATAGCTCAAAAGCCCTTTAACTTCAGGATGGCTGTCTTCTCCATAGAGCAAAAGGACTCGTCCGTCTGTTGTGTTACGTTTGATAAGAAGTTGAGCTTTTTTAACTTTAGGGCATGTTGCATCAATTACGTTGATGCCACGTACGCGGAGTTCTTCTTCCACATTTTGCGGAACTCCGTGAGCTCTGATGACCGCAAACGAACCTTTAGGAATTTCTTCAGGAGATTCGGCTGTAATCACACCTTTTTTTTCATACTCTTCAAGAACTTGCGGGTTGTGAATGATCGGTCCTAAAATATATATAGATCCGCGGTCCTTGCTTTCAATCAATGAGTCTAACTTGTTTAAAGCAAGGTCAACTCCCATACAAAATCCGGCTGTTTCAGCCCTGACGACTTTCTCCATTATCTATAGTCTCCTTTGCAGGCAGCAATTATATTTAAGCCTGTTTTCTTAATCATAAATATCGGCGCAAATCTACAGATCAAAAGCCGTTTTGGCAATGTTGTTGTCAATATTATAAATTACTGGCAAGAGATTGACCGCGGGGAGCAAGCAGAGTATTTTTTCGTAAGTTTCTTTAAATAGAAAAAAATATTAAATTTATAGTGGAGTTTTAAATAATGAGTTCTGAGATTGTAAATAAATATAAAACAAGAATTGCAGAGGCTTATACTCTGCATCGTAAATTTGTTAATCCGTCTTTTGTAAGAGTGCTTGAAGTTATCGGATATGATCGGAATTATGTGTCCGCCGAAGGCGCATACCTTACAGATGCAAACGGTAAAAAAGTTTTAGATTTTCTTGCCGGTTTCGGTGTTTATAATATTGGCCGTAACCATCCTCATGTCGCAAAAGTTCTGCATGATACTCTTGATGCGAAAACCGCCAGCCTTGTACAGATGGATTTAGGAGTACTGTCCGGGATGCTTGCTGAAAAGCTTGCGGAAATAGCTCCCGGTGATCTTGAAGCTGTCTTCTTTACAAACTCCGGAACGGAAGGTGTTGAAGGTGCTCTTAAATTTGCTCGGCAGGCAACAGGCCGCCACAAACTTGTTCATTGCGATCATGCTTTTCACGGTCTGACTCTCGGTTCGCTCTCTGTTAACGGTAATAAAGAATTCAGAAACAGAAATGAACCCTTGCTGCCGGACTGTTCAAGCGTTCCTTTTAATGATTTGGGTGCTCTTGAAAAAGCTCTTTCCGGCGGAGATGTCGGAGCATTTATATTTGAAACCGTGCAGGGAAAGGGAGTTTTTGTACCGGAAGACGGATACCTCCAAGGTGTACGCGAATTATGCGACCGTTACGGAACATTGATGATTGCCGATGAAGTTCAGTGCGGTCTCGGCCGGACAGGTAAAATGTTTGCAGTAGACAACTGGGGTGTTAAACCGGATATTCTCGTTATCTCTAAAGCTCTTTCCGGTGGATATATCCCTGTCGGGGCGATTATTACCACCCGTGCTATACACACTAAGGTTTTCGATTCAATGGAAAGGTGTTTTGCCCATTCAAATACATTCGGCCAGAATGATATGGCTATGGCTGCGGGGCTTGCTACAATCGAAATTCTTGAAAATGAAAAACTTTCAGAAAATGCAGCAAAAATGGGTGACAGAATTCTTGTCGGTATGAAGAAGCTTGCTGAGAAGTATGAAATGCTGACTGAAGTACGCGGAAAGGGTTTAATGATCGGTATGCAGTTCGGAGAGCCTAAGTCTTTGGCTCTTAAAGCCAGCTGGAAGCTGCTCCATAAAATGAATGATGATTTATTCTGCCAGATGATAACCATGCCGCTACTTGCTAAACATGATATTTTAAGTCAGGTCGCAGGTCACGGTCTTGATACTGTTAAAATACTTCCTCCGTTAATGATTAACGATGAAGATGTAGATAAGTTCCTTACTGCAATGGACGCAGTGCTTAAAGAAGCTCATAAAATTACAGGTTCGGGCTGGAAAACTGTTAAAGATTTGGGGATTCGTACAGCTCGTACTTCTTAATAGTTTCAGCAAAATATAATGGCTGCCTAAACTTCTCAACATATTGAAAAGACCCGAATATTTTATAACGTTTCGGGCGTATTTTCTGTGGATATATTTAAAAAAGTTCAAGATTTTTTGATACTCGGTCTTTGGCGCATGGTTCGCACATGCCCGGGGACTGTGGTCATATGCGGTCTTATTTTGGCCATTATTTGCGGTGTCTCCTCCGCGCTGTACCTTAAACTGGACAGTGATCAGGATAACCTTATTTCGCATAATCTTCCTTTCCAGAAACGGAATCTTGAGCAGATTAAGAATTTCGGTGATCAGGAATACATGTTCGTGGTTATTGAAACAGGCGGGACTGAGCAGGGTAAAAAACAGGCTGCTCTTTTTGCAACGTCTCTTGCCGATAAGCTTCAAAAAAAGCCTAATATAATTAAAGAAGTTCATTACGCCATGTCTGCAAAAGATATGGGGCCGGGCGTACTCATGTTCGCTTCGGAGAGCGAACTGCATGATTTTGTCAAACTTGCCCGTAATATAGGGCCGCTTGGACATGAATGGTTTAATGGTCCGGGACTGGCAAAGTTTCTGGATATGAATGCAGAACTGCTCAGCGGTAAAAAAGATATGGGCGGCGCGACAGCTCCTGAAATGCTCACGCCGATGATAGGAGCTTTAGATTCGCTCGTCGGGAAAATGGATAATGCTCTAAAAGACGGGGCGGATTCTTTTAAGAGCTCAGATTCCGTGCTGGATCTGGATAAAGCCGGAATGCAGTATTTTTATACCCGCAACGGCAAACTCCTGATTATGCGCATTCTGCCGAAAAAAGATTTTGCGGCAATGACCGTTATCGGTCAGGCTCTTAAAATTGTACGTGAATCACTTGATCAGACCCGTTTAGAATTTCCAGATGTCAGTGCCGGACTTACCGGAAGACCTGTTCTTTCCGCTGATGAAATGATCACGACTAATAATGATATGACTATTGCTTCGATTGTCTCTGTTCTGCTGGTCGGGCTGCTGTTTATGGTAGTTCTTCACGGCTGGCTGAGACCTGCGCTGGTCATGCTTTCTCTTTTTTGCGCTATGGCGTGGACATTCGGTTTTGCACTGGTCTCGCTGGGTAGCCTTAATCTTTTATCTATTGTTTTTGCGCTTGTTCTTGTCGGCATCGGTGTGGATTTCGGTATTCATATTGTGCTGCGTTATGTTGAAGGTACTGCAGCGGGTCTTTCGCCTGATGAAGCCGTCAGGGAATCATTGGTACATACAGGACCGGGCGTTCTTCTCGGCGCAATAACTTCAGTCTGCGCTTTTTACGCAGTGCTCGGGCATGAATTTGTAGGTCTTGCAGAGCTTGGGCTCATCGGCGGAACAGGAATCATTTTCTGCCTTATTTCCATGCTGACGGTTCTTCCTTCACTTTTGCTCATTGCCGGCAGGCGGAATTTATTCCCGTCTTCTCATCCGCGCATGACGACCATGCCCTTCATGGAAAAGGTTATCTCCCGTCCTAAAACCGTTCTTGTTGTCGCGGTAATATTATCGGCTGTAGCTTTTCCAGGGTTGATGAAGGCCGGATTCAACTATAATCTTCTTGATCTTCAGGCAAAAGGTCTTGAGTCAGTTGAGTTTGAACATAAAATAATTAACGAATCCGATGAATCAACATGGTTCGCAGTTATGACACGGCCTGACCTTGAAAGTGTAAAGGCTCTAACACAACAATTAAAAGAAATTCCCTCTGTCGGGCGGATTGATTCTATTTTAAATTTTCTGCCCGAAAGTCAAAAGGAAAAAGCTCATATTTTACGGGGTGAAGCCAAGTATTTAGACGGTATGGACTTTAACGCCGATCCTGTCGCTCTTAAGCCTGAGCAGGTTCTAAGTTCACTTGAAAGTTTAACTGATTCACTTGAAGGGCTTGAGGAAAAATTATTTTCTGCCGGAGCTAAAGATGAACTTAAGCTCGTTTCAGCTCTTTTGGATAAAACTTCAGAGTGTATGGCTCTTATAAAGAAGAATCCAGCGTCTGCGCAAAATCTTGTACCGCTTCAGACGGGACTGGTCAGCGAGCTTTCGTCTTCATTTAAATGGCTTAAAGAAATTTTAGAAGTTCGCTCAGTAAAACCTGATGACCTTCCTGAACATCTGCGTTCTTTATATATAGGCCGAGACGGTAGCTATATGGTTAAAATATCTCCGGTCGGCAATATATGGGATTTTGATTTGCTCAAATCTTTTGTTGCGGACCTTAGAAAAATTGACCCGATAGTTACAGGAGTTCCGGTTGTTGTCTTAGAATCTTCACTGCTGATGCGGGACACTTTCACAGACGCCGCCGTGGTCACAATTATACTGGTTTCAATAATTTTATTTTTAACGTCATTCAGTCTAAGCTATGTCCTGCTTACTCTTATTCCGCTTGTAGTCGGTATTTTCTGGCTGCTTGAAATGATGGGAGTCACGGGGCTCAGTTTTAACTTGGCTAACTTCTTTGCGATACCTATTCTTATAGCAATCGGGGTTGACGGAGGTGTTCACTTTTTTGCCAGATGGAAAGAACTTTCAAATGGCGAGAGACTTTATGACACAAGTACTCCCGTTGCAGTCGGACTCAGTTTCTGCACCACTATGATCGGATTCGGAGGGTTGCTTTTAGCTCATCACAGAGGGCTTGCTTCTCTTGGCGGGATAATGGTTGCCGGATCTGCAACTTGTATGGTTGGTTGTATGATAGTGTTACCTGCTATTTTCAGACTGATGGAAAAGTTTAAGAAAGGATGATTTTTATAATGCTCAGGAAAATATTAGCTATTACTTTACTCGTTATTGTTACAGTTTCGGGAGCCGCTTACGCTTCCCCCAAAAACGGATCATTTGATTTTGTAATTATCGAGCCGGGGCAACCCGGAACATCCGCTGATGCCCAGCCTGTAATGGATGACTTAGCAAAGTATCTGTCTGCTAAAATGGGAACTTCTGTGAGCGGAGTTTATTTTAATGAACTCAAACCAGCTCTGAAATATCTTGCTGATAATAAACCGGCATGGGGAATTTGCGGACTGACTTTTTTTAAAAGTTACGCAGATAAGTTTATGCTGACTCCTGTCGCGTCCACCATGCCGCAGGGACTGGATAAGGATATCTGGAGAATTATGGCCCCTTCTGACGGGCCGGATTCTGTGAAAGATATTAACGGGACTGTTTACGGTTCAATGCTTTACACTCCTGATGCCCGTAAAATCCTTTTCGGTAAAGGTGAAGCTGAAATACCGCTTGTTATAGAAGGAACATCAACGCCTCTTAGCAAGTTACGCTGGGTTAATAGAGGCAAGGCTGCCGGAGTGTGTCTGAATTCAGTTCAGTTTTCGGTACTCAGCGGTATGGATAGCTTGTCGAGTTTAAAGGTTGTTTATGAATCAAAAAAACTTCCTAACAGTCCGGTAGTATGGTTCGGTAAGGCGACTGATGATGCTTTTCGACTTCAGGCGATTTTGCTTGATATGAAAAAGGATCCTGCTGCTGAAAGTTTACTGAAACTTTTGCAGACAAACGGATTCGGAACTGCTGACAAGGAGCTTAAATGATTTTATCACTTCGCATCGTAATGATCGCTGTTTTATCCTGTTTTTTGTGCAGCTGCGCGGTAAAGGGAACAGCGAAAACTAGCTCTGAACCTACGAAAAAAAATGCGTCTACAGAGAAAGTCGCGTCTAAAACCGTTGCGAAGTCCGAATCAAAAAAGAGTCCTGCAAAAAGTTCTGATTCGAGTTCTAATCCTGGCGCTACCCCCAGAGCCGTATACGAGGATAAAGATGTCCATCTTTGGAAACCATGTTCAATTGATGACGCTGAAAAATTAGGGGCGAGTACAAAAGATAGCGATCTGCTTAAGTCCGCCGCATGCTATGCTTCATTATTTGAAAGCAAATCTATTGATAAAACCAAGTATGCCGAAGCCGGACAAAAGGCGATAAAAGCTTATCTCGATAAAAACTCTAAAAGTGGCGTCGGACACTATCTTTATGCCTATTTAGTTGGTAAACATGCGCAACTTTCGCCCTTGAGCGGACTTGACCTTGTGCCTGTCTTAGAGCAAGAAGCACTGCTGTCTGAAAAGCTTTCTCCGGAAGTAGATTTCGGAGGGCCTGACAGAATGCTTGGCGAACTTTATCTTGAAGCGCCTTCCCCTCCATTTAGTGTCGGGAATTTAGGTAAGTCTTTGGATCATTTTGAAAAAGCTGTGAAACTAGCTCCTGATTTTTATTTGAATCATCTTGGTTACGGAGCAGCTTTGCTTGAAGACGGTGAAAAAGATAAGGCATGTGTTCAGTACAACGCAGCACTAAGCAGTAAAGGTTTTAATAAAGAATCATTGAAAAATGATACATATCACAAGTTAGTAGATGCATGTAAAAATCCATCTGCTGCTGAAAAATAATAAACCCGTCGTTTTTGCGGCGGCAAAGAGGTTAGGATTTTGGCAATTCCTGCAGTACAAATAGCTAGACTTGGTAAATATATTCTTACACAGGCACTTAAGGGTAACAAACATTATCCTCTTGTTTTAATGCTCGAACCCTTGTTTCAGTGCAATCTGCGCTGCAAAGGGTGCGGTAAAATTAATCAGTCGCCAGCCGTTTTAAATCAGCGTCTGTCGTTTGACGAATGCATCTCAGCTGTTGAAGAATGCGGAGCACCAATTGTTTCTATTCCTGGCGGAGAGCCTCTCCTTCACCCTGAAATGCCTGCAATCGTTAAAGAGCTTATCAGACGTAAAAAGTTTGTATATCTCTGCACTAACGGGATTCTAATTCCTGAGCGCATCAGCGAGTTTAAACCAAGCCCGTATTTGACTTTCAATCTTCATCTTGATGGTTTGGAAGAAATTCATGATCGTGTTGTCTGCAAACAGGGCGTATTCCAGTCTGCCGTCAGAGCAATTAAGCTGCTTAAATCAAAGGGATTCAGAGTAAATACCAATACAACTCTCTTTGGCGGGCAGACTCCTGAAAAAGCAGCTGAGTTCTTCGATTTTCTAACTGACCTAGGTGTTGACGGAATGACTCTTTCCGCCGCATTCAGCTATGAAGCCGCAGCCGATCAGGACAGTTTCCTTACTCGCGAACAGAGCAAAAAACTTTTCCGCGAAATTTTTAAACTCGGTAAAGGCAAAAAATGGGATTTCAGCCACAGCAGCTTTTATCTCGACTTCCTCGCCGGAAACCAGAACTATTCCTGCTCCCCTTGGGGCAATCCTTGTCGTTCCGTACACGGCTGGCAGCGTCCCTGCTATTTGCTCGAAGACGGATTTGTTTCAACCTATAAGGAACTTATGGAAAAAACTGACTGGGATAAATACGGAGTCGGTAATGATCCGCGCTGTGCAAATTGCATGGTTCATTGCGGATTTGAACCAACCGCTGTTGCCGATTCAGTCAGGCGTCCGCTTAAGGGCGCAATGCTGGCGCTTAAAGGTGTGAAAGTTGATTAGTTTTACATCACAGACTAAAGAGTAACCTTTTTTAAAAGTGTTTTCTCTGATCTGATTTATCTAAAGTATTCATTAAAAAAATCCCGCTTGAGCGTTGCTCGGGCGGGATTTTTTTGAGCTATAATTTAGCAGTTTATATGAAAATTTTGCCGAGGCTTTTTAGAGCCTTTGAATAATCCATCCCCATAGGTATCAACTCAAATATCAGGGTAGGGTGGGTAAAGATCGCTTTTAAGATAGGCATAAGTTGAGTTTTACCGTCGGGCGTTACTCCGTTTAATGATTCTGCAGGGATGGCTCTGTCAGCTCCGTCACTGATAGCTCTGATACAGGCGAAAGGTATTCCCGCTGTAGCGGCAGCCGTTGCTACTGCGATACTTTCCATATCTGCGGCAAGTGCTCCGGTTGTGTCGTGTAGCGCATTTTTATCTTTTGTCGTCAGCACCGGAGCTGACACTGTGATCATGGGGCCGGAGGGAATTCTTCCATAGGCAGGCAGGAGCTTGTTACGAAGCTCCTCATCCTGATCAGATTCATGCCAGGGTTCGAAATCCGTTAATTCTGAATGAATTGTAGATGCTGCCAGCAGGTCTCCGGCAGCTGTTCCGCGGGCAAGTCCTCCCGAAACTCCGGCACTGAGTATCAGGCTGGGTTTTTTATCGGCAAGCAGTGTTGCAGCCTGTTTTGCACGTTCGGTTCCAATCCCGGAAATAATGCACAAAAATTTATTTCCATCCGGCAGGATTCCAGACAGCAGTTCAAATTTACCAAGCATGCTTTTCTCAGATACAGGACAAATAGCCTGAGCTTCCTGTTCCATCGCGGCTACAATCCCTATTATTTTATCCGGCATATATATTCCCTCATACTTTTTACTGATGAATCGGCAGGATAGAATAGAAGGGCTGTATGGTAAAGAGCCGCAGAACTGTATTTGTCCTGCGGCTCTCATTTTGCTGAGGTAATCTTATAAGAGTGATTCTTAACCAGAACAACATCCACCGGAGGAGGGTTTCTTTTCTTTGGACGTTTCATCGCCACCGCCGAATTTTTTTAACCCTTCAGCAAGTTCAATCAATCTCACATTAGCTTTGCCGTAGATTGAATCTGCGGGGTATCCCTTTTTAAGGTCCAATTCTCCAGCCGGTTTTCCTGTTAAAATCTCAATTCCCTGCGAGATGCTTTCAACCGACCAGATGTGGAATTTACCGTCTTTAACCGCCTCGGCAACATCTTTGCGCAGCATGAGGTCTTTAACATTAGGCTCGGGGATCATTACCCCTTGTTTACCGGTTAATCCTGCATGTTTACAGCACAGATAGAATCCTTCTATTTTTTCATTCACTCCGCCGATAGGCTGCACTTCTCCTTTCTGATTAACTGAGCCGGTAACAGCTATATCCTGACGGATGGGAACATCTGCCAAACTTGAAAGCAGTGCATAAAGTTCGGTGGAGGAAGCTGAATCTCCGTCGATTCCGCCGTAGGATTGTTCGAAGGCTATACTTGCAGTAAGGGATAGCGGTTTGTCCTGAGCAAACTTCTGGCGCAGAAAACCTGAGAGAATAAATATACCTTTGTTGTGAGTGGGGCCGGACATGTCGGATTCGCGCTCAATGTTGATAATTCCTTCTTTACCCATAGCTGTAACAGCTGTGATGCGCGATGGCTTTCCAAAGGAGTAATCACCAAGTGAGTAGACCGCCAATCCGTTTACCTGACCGACTTTTTCTCCGTCCGTATTGATATAGATACTGCCGCGGTCGATCATTTCCTGAAGTCGTTCTTCCATCTGGTTGGAACGTTTTCGGTGTGCGCTTAGAGCCTTATCAACATGGTATGAGGTCACAAACTCTGATCCGTTGCGTCCTGCAAAGTAGTTTGCTTCTCCCATCAGGTCTGCAAGCAACGGAAATGAGGTTGATATTTTTTCCTGCCTGCCTGCCATGCGTACAGCTTGCTCAATGATGGCTGCAACACCAGTGCGATCGAAATCCATCAGCTTATCTTTTTTAACCATGTTGCTTACAAATTTTGAAACAGCTGTAATTGCATCATCATTACGATCCATAGATGTTTCAAAGTCCGCTCTGACTTTGAATATTTTAGAAACATCGGGGTCATAATGACGAAGTAACTGGTAGAGATGAGGTTCACCCAAAACAACAACCTTAACGTCCATATCAATCGGCTCAGGTTTAAGACCTGACGGGGATATGAAGTAATACGGGTCAAAAGTCTGGATTTCAATTTTTTCAGTTTTAAGCGAACGCTTGAGGGTGGGCCATACTCCCGGTTCCACAATGGAATCCATAAGGTTGATGACCAAGTATCCGCCGTTAGCTTTGATAAACGACCCGGCCTGAATTTTAGTGAAATCAGTTCGCCAGCCCCCGTGCCGGTCCATAACTCTTTCAATCGATCCGAAAAGATTGCGGTAAGTAGGATAGGATTCAAAAATTACAGGAGGACTGCTTTGCTCAGAGTTATCCACCAGTAAATTTACCTGATACGGATGCATGATTGCTTCTGCCTGCGGCGGCATAAACATCATTCCACCCTCACCGGGTTGCGGCTGTTTGCCTATCATGCGCAAGGTTTCAAGATCCTCGCTCATATGCTCAAGCATATCGTCGAAATGTTTTACTATTTTGGGATCAGTATATTTATCGCGCAGCGGGATCATCAGATCCTGAGCCAGAGTCATGAACATCATTTTGTCCACATCTTCACTCTTTTTCTTAACTTCCTTTTGCAGCTTGCGGACCTGGCTCAGTATATTATCTACATCTTCTTTCAGCTCTTTTTGCTTTTCTTTAAGTTTTTCAAATTCTTCACGCGGATAGCGTCCTTTTTCAACTTTTTCTTCCAGTTGAATCATACGCATCGGTTCTCCGTCTACTAACGGAACTACGTCAGGCCGTTGAAACGGGCCCATTTGCATATTTACAATAACTAATCCGGAATCTTTAACTTTATCTTCAATTCCCTGAAAGAATTCACGGGTTTGTTTTTCGTGTAATTCAATAATTTCATTTTTGCGGGCAATGTATTCCTGACTTTCAAACAGTTGAGGAACTTCACGCTTAATGCTCTCTAAAAAGTCGTGAGTATCCTTTTTGAATATGCTACCTTCGCCTGCCGCCATGCGTATGAGGATGGGAGATTCGTTTGCTTTGAAGTTATTAACATAAATCAGATCATCCGGAATCTTATCAGATTTTGAAAGATTTTTCAGAAGCTTTTTTACTGTTGCCTGTTTACCTGTCCCGGCCGGGCCTGTTACAAAGATATTATACCCTTTAAGGCCCATACCCATCCCGAATTTAAAAGCTTCAACACCGCGGTTCTGTCCGATAATTTCTTCGTCAGCTGCAAGATCTTTTGTCGAGTTGAAAGATAACTCTTCGGGCGCGAGGGTCCATCGTAGTTGTTCGTGATTGAGTTCTCTGCGTTTGATTATAGAAGTCATACTGATCTCCGTCTTTATTCTATTCAGCTGTTATGAAGATTTTTCTCTGCGGTTTAATGATGCATTTGAGCAATACGATTTCCAGTACTCCGTCTTTAAACGTGGCGCGTACATTTTCCGGATCTACTTTGCACGGCAGAGGGATAGTCTTTTTGAAATGATCGGTTTTCCTGCCGCCTTGAAAGGTGACTTTTTTATCACCGGAAATAGTCATTGTTGTTTCTGTCACAGTAACTCCCAGATCTTCAGCTTGAAAACCTGGCATGACGGTTCGCACAACAAGTGATCCTTCCTGCTCGCGCATTTCTGTTCTGGGGGTGCAGTCAATTATTCCGCAAACTGAAGGAATGCCGTAATCAAGGCACAGACTGTCAAAGAGTCTATCCATGTCATTTTTAAGTTTTTCTATTTCCCGGCTTCCCCACGAATTCAGGTTGGGCATTTGTGATCTCCTTTCTTTTCGAGTGGAAATATAATCTGAGAATAAGTTATCATATGGCTGAAAAGATTAGCAACCGCTTTAGCAAATAAAAGTAGTTTCAAGTTTCTTTTGTAAAAAATGATTTATTTGGAGGTTGCACGTATAATAATTAAGTGGGAAAATGACTTTAATGTTATAAACAGTATGAATTTGCTTTTTTGTATCGGTTCAGCCTTGCATGTTCATGGTTCATAAGATATTTGGTTTATCGCTTCAGGATTATTAAGGAAGGGTTAAAATTATTTTTTGTGATGTTTTTAATTCTTTTGCCGGTGTGGAATGTAACAAATATTTGAGGAGTGCACATGAAAAGATTATTAGTAATTCTTATGGTTGCTATGATGTTGGCCTTCGCGGTTATGGCTCAGGCTTCTGACAATTCATGGAACAAGGTCAAAGAAAGCGGAAAGCTCAGAATCGGGCTTGATGATGCTTTCCCGCCAATGGGTTTTCGTCTTGACGATGGCAAACTTGTCGGCTTTGATGTTGACGCAGCTGAAGAAGTCGGAAAGCGTCTTGGACTCAAGATTGAATGGCAGCCAACTGCATGGGACGGCGTCATCCACTCACTCAATTCCGATAAATTTGATTGCATCTGGAACGGAATGACAATCACTGCTGAACGTCAGGCTAAGGTTCTTTTCACAAAACCTTACATTATGGATGGACAGATCGCAGTTGTGTCTATGGGTAGCAAGGCTGTTAAATCATTCAAAGACCTTGGCGGAAAAATTGTCGGTGTTCAGAAAGGTTCACCTGCTTTAGAAGCTGCTAAGAGCCTCAAACCTGCTCCTTCTGAAATCCGTGAATACGATACCAACCCTAAAGCATTTCTTGATCTTGAAGCAGGCCGCATAGCCGCTGTTGTTGTAGATAATATCTCCGGCCGCTATTATATGGCTACACGTCCCGGAAAATACATGGGTCTCCCCGGATTCATTTCCAGCGAACCTTTCGGTGTAGCTTTCCGCATGAATGATAAGTCACTTGAAGAAAAAATTCAGATAACCATTGATGAAATGGTCGCTGACGGAACCATGGGCAAGCTCTCCCGTAAATGGTTTGGTGAAGATATTACCAATCCTGCTAAATGGTAAAAAATGATTATATTAGTTAATAGATTAGGAAAAAGCGGGGCTTTTTTTGCCTCGCTTTTTCTGCTGTTTACTCTCCTGACTGTTGCAGCTGTTTCCGTTGCCGGTGAAAAGTCCGACGTGCTTTTAAAACAGGCTCGTGATGCTCTTGCGCTTGGTCATATCGATCAGGCTGAATCGTTGTTTGAGCAGATTCCCGCTCCCGGTCCTGAAGGTGACGACGGTGAGTTTGTATATTCCCGCATGCAGCTCGCGCGGATGAGTTTTTCTCTAAAAAATCTGAGTAAAGCTAAAAAATATAGCGAAGAAATTATTGCTGTTTATCCGGATAATATTGAAGCTAAAAATTTTATAGTTTCTGTCGACAGGGCTGTACGTCCGCAGTGGCGTAAAGTCATTGATGATTGCTTACGCTTTTTGCCGTCGCTGATGAAAGGCGCGTCGATGACGCTTCTGCTCGTATTTTTTACGATGATAGTTTCTCCTGTCGGAGGGCTGCTTATTGCCCTTGGCAAGATAAGCAAGATGCAGCCGTTTTCTGGTATAAGCTGGTTTATTATCTGGTTTTTCCGCGGCACTCCGCTTCTTTTACAGCTTTTCTTTATTTACTACGGGTTGCCTGCAATGGGGATAACTCTGTCGCCGCTTCTTTCAGCTCTGATAGGTTTAGGAATAAACTATTCCGCATACCTCGCCGAAATCATCCGCGCCGGAATTCAGTCAATAGATCACGGCCAGACAGAAGCAGCGAAAGCTCTTGGTATGACATACGCTCAGACCATGCGCCGGGTTATAATCCCTCAGACGTATAAGCGGATTATTCCTCCGTTTGCTAATGAATTTATTGCTCTTATTAAGGATACAGCACTTGTTTCAACCATTGCGATGGTTGAGCTCATGCGCGCGGCAGACCAGATGTTCAACGCATATTTCAATATTACCGTGCTTGTTCTTGCTGCATTTATTTATCTTGTTTTTACAACCGTGTTCACCTTTGCGTTCGAAAAAATCGAATACAGGGTGGGGGTATACGAAAGGCGTTAAATGGAAACCATTTTAGAATTAAAACAGGTTGTTAAACGATTCGGCTCTCTCACTGCGGTGAACCATATCGATTTGAAAATTAAGCGCGGAGAGAAGGTTGTTATTGTCGGACCGAGCGGGTCCGGTAAATCGACTCTTTTGCGGACTATGAATTTTCTTGAGACCATCGATTCCGGTGAAATTTTGTTCGAGAAAGAACCATGCGGATATGTCACCCGCGGCGGTAAGCTGGTGCTTGATTCTCAAAAGAATCTATGTGCGTTACGTTCTGAAATAGGCATGGTTTTCCAGCAGTTCAATCTTTTTCCGCATATGACAGTTCTGCAAAATGTTATGGAAGGGCAGATTACTGTCCTGAAAAAAAGTAAGGAAGAAGCTAAAGATACAGCATACAAGATGCTGGATAAAGTCGGCCTTCCTGATCGCTCGGATGTTTTTCCGGTGACTCTTTCAGGCGGACAGAAACAGCGTGTTGCCATTGCGCGCGCACTTGCTATGCAGCCTAAAATGATGCTGTTTGATGAACCGACCTCTGCACTTGATCCTGAACTTGTCGGAGAAGTTTTTGATACAATCCGTTCGCTTGCAAACGATGGAATGACTATGGTAATAGTCACTCATAATATGGGGTTTGCCAGAGAAGTTGCAGATACAGTAATTTTTATGGAAAAAGGCGATTTTATCGCAAAAGGAACTCCGGGCGAGTTTTTCTCCGCTACAGAGTTGCACCCTAGAATCAGCGAATTTTTAGATAAGTTGTTGTAGACTTTTCCTCCCGGGGAAACCGATAACGAGTCGGAGCTGAAAGTAGAAACGCCTGCGAATTATTTCGCGGGCGTTTTGTTTTTCGGTTAGTTCAGGTTTTGCGTGCTTGCAGTTCAGGCTATGCTGTTTTAATGATGTAGGTAATGAATAAAATAATATCAGACTTCTATAGAGTCTTCATCCACCCAATTGATCCAGGCTTATTTATAACAAAATATGCAGCTAAATCTGTTGTTGCATGTATTGTTGCCCTCGCTCTTTCGTACTTGGTCGGTTTCCGTGGTCATAACTTGGCTTGGTGCGTGTACGGATCATTGATTGTTGTTATCTTCAGGGCCGGTAACACACTTAAAAAACGCAAAATGGTAGCGGCTGCTATTTGTTTTGCCACTATCATCCTTGTACCTGTTACCACCGTCTTAGCCAGTCATTTATATCTTTCTGCTGCTTATCTTTTTATTTTATCTTTTTTGATCTTTTTTACGCCTGTTATCGGCGGAACGGCTGCATCGACAGGAATCGGGGTGTTAATTGTCAATCTTATAGCATTAAATTCGCCTGATACGTTCACAGCCGGACTTTTGCGGTCAGGGTGTATTCTTTTTGGCAGTACAATTTCATATTTTGTTATTTTCCACCTTTGGCCCTTGCATCCTGAGAAAATTCTTTCAAAAGCAGGCGGGGTCGCGCTGTCTGATATAGGCGATTATTTCAGGGCCGTGGCAGAGTCGGACGGTACTCCTGAAGACCGTAAACGCATTACGGTAATTCATGACAGATCAATTGAGTCGCTTAGGCGTTACAGAAGATTTATGGAGGCCATGAACATTGATCCTGTGAAGAATCTTGGTAAATACGAAGGACCGTCTGCTCTTTATGCTTTGCTGATAAGGTTGCTAGAAGCCGTTGTGGGACTTGCGAACAGTGCTAATTTCGCTGAGCATAGCCATGCTTTTACCATGCTTAGATTTAAATTTTCAGAATTAACTTTGAAAAGTTCGATTGTTTTTGATGTTCTGGCTGCAAAAGTTTCTACCGGTAAAGGGAATATTGATCTTAGTGAGATAAATTCTGGAATATCAGAGCTTGAACGAGAATTGTTGGATCTTGGCGCATATAAAAGGGATGGCGGGCTTCGTGATGAGTTTTTGGAAGCGTGGGGAGCCTTGTACGGTCTTAGAAATTTAAGTCTTGAATTTGATGAAATGAGCCGCGTTACCCTCGGCGGGGGGGCGGTGTGATAAAGGAGGCTTTACATACTTTACGCAAAGAAATGCGCTCTGATTCCCCTCCGTTCAGACATGCGGTGCGGGCGGCGATAGCAATTACCGTGGCAGTCATTGCTTCAAGATATCTCGGCCTACGTCACGCCATGTGGCTTCCGGTAAGTGTTATCGTGATCATGCGCCCTTCTGTAGGAGGAACACTTCGGCTTGGTTGGCGCAGGCTGTGGGGGACAGTTCTCGGGGCTTCTCTTGGAGTAGGAATCCTTATTCTTGATCCGGGGAATAAAATTTTAGCCGGGTTGATAATACTTTCATTTTTTCTGGTTATTTTGCTCCGCGTCTATAACTATACGGCTTTTTCATGCGCATTAACGGCCGGAGTCATTTTACTGCTGGGCATCTTTTTTGTTGATGGCTGGCAATTCGGGGTAGAGCGTGTTCTCGATACTGTTCTTGGAGTTGCCATAGGAATTGCCGCTTCTTTCGGTGTGTGGCCTAACATGGCCAGGAAAAATCTTCGCCAGAAGATGGCTGACCTTATACACTCGCAGGGTGTTCACTTTGAAAAACTAAGTGAGTCATATCTTTCCGGCGGTGTAAGTGAAAGCGAGCTGGTTGAATCCCGCATTGCCGCATCTCAAAAGCTTGATGAATGTGCTGAAGCTTTCCGCGAAGCTTGCGCTGAGCCGGGATTAAGATCATGGCAAAGAGAGAACCTCACTCGATTAATCAGAGTTTTTGTTCGCATGCACAGTTTGCTTATAGCAATGTCTACCATTATTCGCAGAGGATATGGCGGCCCTCTTCCAGCTATAGCTGACGGAATGCGAAATGTTTTGCTGATGACTCAGCAGCATTATGCATGGCTTGAAAATTACGCTCTTGAGTCTGAGCACTGCGAAATTCATCCTGATTTTGAAAATGTTATTAACGATTTTATGCTCGCAGTCGGGGATGCCCGCGTTCGCGGTGATTTTGAAGATGTGCCGCTTGAAAGGCGGAACAATATTTCAGCGTTCATATGGAATATCCGTTCACTTGGCGGAGAAATAGCGCGCGCAGGGCGCAGAATCTGTGAACTTCGTTACGGTCGCGAGGAATCGTCTTAACCTCTTTAATCCAAGGAAAGTGATAAATGTCGCAAAGCGATACTCCATATACTTTTGACAGGGTAGTCCGGCTTGTGCTGGCGGGAACTTCTCTTTGGCTTACGGTCCTTTTACTTTCGTCTTTAAGCGAAGTGTTGCTTCCTTTTGCGGTTGCGCTGACACTCGCATATCTGCTTAATCCGCTTGTTGAACTGACTGGTAAAATCATTAAAAACCGGATGGCTGCGGTGCTCGTCACCTTGACAGTAATAATTGTTCCGGCTGGCAAACTTCTCTGGGTAGCTTTGCGAATGGTTGGATCAGAACTAAGTCATATCGGGCAGTTACTTGCTATTCTTGTTAATGACTCGGCTGCGGCAAAACGCGCTGCAGAATATTTACCGGCAGACTTATGGAAGTTTGTGACGGATCTGGCGAAAAATGACGATGTCCGTAGTTTTTTGAGCGAAGCAGGCGTGACCGATATGCTTCAAACTTTAGCGCATAAGGCTGTCCCGGGAATTGTAAATCTGGTAAGCGGTTCCGCGCAGGTTCTTGTCGCATTCGCCGGTATATTTGTGATAATTTTATATCTTGTTTTTCTGCTGGCTGATTATGATAAACTTCGCAGTTGGCGTTCACAGCTTCCTGAAAAATATCGTGACAGGGTATCCTCATTTATTGACGAATTCACCCATATATCTAATCGCTATTTTCGCACGCAGGCTTTCATTGCTCTTATTATCGGGTGTCTTTTTTCAACAGGATTCCTTATTATAGGCTTGCCGCTAGCCATCCTGTTAGGGCTTCTCATCGGCGTGCTCAATATGGTTCCATATTTACAGATAGCAGGGCTTATACCTGCATTTCTGTTTGCAGGAGTGAGCGCGCTTGCAACAGGAACAAGTTTGTGGGCTGGATTTGCCGGAGTTGCCGCGGTCTTTGTAGTTGTGCAGATTATACAGGATGCTGTGCTGGTTCCTAAGCTTCAGGGTGAAAGTCTGGGACTGTCGCCGTGGATGATTCTGCTGTCGTTGTCCGTATGGGGAAAGCTGTTAGGCTTTTTAGGGCTTGTTATGGCATTGCCGCTAAGCTGTATGGCGCTTGCTCTTTATCGGCAGTATGTTGCGGGGCGGGATGTAATAAAAAAGGGTCTACAGCCTTAACTGTAAACCCTTTGAAGTTATTTTGTTCTTTAGAGGCCTTATTCTATGGCACTTTTGATGGTAGGGGCGTATTTTGTGTCAATTCCTTTTATGTGGTCAGTGAGCCAGTGTTTAAGAAAAGCCATGAGTTCAGAGCTCATGGCTATCTTGCCGTTTTTGAACTCTTTTTCGAATGTCTTAACCTGGGCAACAAGGTCACTATGAATTTCTTTATGTTGCTCGATGTCCTCGTAGCCGTGTTTTTCCAACATGTTCTCTTCAAATTCAAAGTGACTGACTGTGTACTCCCTTAATTCCTTGAAAATTTCCGCAAGAACATCAGCTCCTTTGCTTTGGCTCATGGCGCCATTCAGGAGGTTAATTAATTCCACCAACCGTTTGTGCTGGCTGTCGATCTCATCAATTCCAAGCATAAGGGAATCATTCCACTTGATAAGATCTTTGTATTCTTTCAATCTAACCTTTTTTACTTGTGAAGAAGGAACTGCAATAACTGGTTTTACCGGTGGAACCGGCTGCGCAGGTTTGCGCTTTGGCGAGGATTTCAGCCATGTGTTAGTTTCGATTGGCAGCACTTTCGATACCAATTCAAGCGGTTCGTGATCCTTTGAATCTTCGTTAACGTCATATGCGCTATTTTCATCTAATTCAAAAAAATCCATAGTCTGCTGCAATGTGTTGACCTGAGTGTAAAACGATTCCGACATGGACGTGAGATTTTCCGCAGTAGAAACATTATCTTGTACTACATGACTTAACTGCTGTATGGCGCTGTTTATTTCTTCTGTTTCTTCTCTTTGTTCAACAGAGGCCGCAGCTATTTTCTGTATCAACTCAGAGTTGCCCTTGATATCCGGAACCAGTTTTTCCAGCCGTTGGCCGGCCTGCGTTGCCACTTGAACCGTAGATTTTGCAAGGTTGTTGATTTCGGAGGCGGCTATTCTGCTCAGTTCTGCTAGTTTACGAACCTCTGCCGCAACCACCGCAAACCCTTTGCCCATCTCGCCTGCTCGCGCGGCTTCGATTGCTGCATTGAGGGCGAGCAAGTTGGTCTGGCGTGCTATTTCTTCGACTACCGTGATTTTCTCTGCAATGGTTTTCATGGAATCCACGGCTTTTGTCATTGCTTTACCACTTATTTCAGCGTCTTCGGAAAGGCGTAATGAACCTTCTTCAGCCTGACTTGCGTCCTTTGTGTTCTGCTGGATCGATACAGTCATCTGTTCCATGGATGATGAAATGTTTTCTAGGCCGGCGGCTTGAATAGAAAAGGCCTGATCCAGCTTTTTTGATGCGTGATCCATGTCTTTGCCGTTATAAGTCAAGTTGTTAACTATATCTTGAATCCTGCATACGATCCCTCCAACTTCCGTAGTAACGGAGTTGAGATAATTCGCCAGAATACCAATTTCATTGTTCATCTCCAAGCTTAGCCTCTCTGTGACTTTACCACGGGCTATACCTCTGGCAAAGTCAATGGTTTTGTTCATCGGATAGGTTACGTTGCGATTTACGAAAAAAAATACGCTGGCTATGATTGTCAGGAGCGCACAGAATATAATGAGTATGAGCAGCTTTGCAGTCTTCATTGTCTGATTCAGGCTGGTTAAGACTCCAGCACTGGGTTCTGCTATGAGATTAATTCCCATCAGGTTGCCGTTAACATCACTCAGCGTTTTTGATGTAATGAAATATCCGTTTTGTATTCCGTATGTGTTTGCGAGCAGTGTCGGCAGGTCAATTCTGCTGAAGTAATTGGAAACATTTTTGGAAAACCATTCGTCATTTGCAGAGTGGTATTGGCCGATTTTGATGTTCTTATTAATCTTTGCAATGCTATTTGATATTTCAGGTGTGATAAGCAGCATGTACAAACTGTTTTCAGTTTCAAAGTCTTTGGCAATATTTCCTAATCCTTGAATGAATTGCAGATATCCAACATGTTTACCCTGATAGTTCAAAAGTGCGGTTCCTCGCAGAGTTATGCCGCTTTTGTCCACTACAAATCCGGCTACAGCTTTACCTGATTTCCTGACTTGCATAAGTATTGGCTTTATTTCTTCAGATGTTTCACCGAATTGTCCCGGGGCCCAGCTTTTGAAAAAAATTTTCCCTTCGGAATCCAATATTTGAATTCTTATGTCATGAAAGTTTGATTCAGTTTTGAATGCTGCGACGATATTATCGACAATCCTCGTCAGTTCTGAACGATTCTGACCTGCAAGCAGTTTAGGAATCTCGCCGGAGTTTGCGAGGGAAATGGTATTTGTGATGGCGATTTTTTTCCCTTTATCGATGCGTTGTTCAAGGATTCGAATTAATTCCTGCGATTTTTCTTGCATCACGTCCGCTGTGATTTTTTTGTTTTTGTAGTAATAGACTGCACAGCATACTATGATTATAGCTCCTGTAATCAGCAGTAAGCGCTTCAGAAGCAGACCGTTCAGATTTTTTTTCTTCATGTTTATCCCTTCTGCATCAGGTGATTAAGTGGCAAGGCCGCATTTAGTATTGTATACGTCCGATAAAAAAGTAGATAACGATAGTTAATAATACATATTTCATAAATAAGTTCAAGCTTGCTGTATTATAATCTTGAAAGGTGAAGGCGTGGTGATTTATTTTCTGAGAATAGTCCGGACTATATAATTTTATGCTTTAGCAATAAAAAAGGGTCTACAGCCTTAACTGTAAACCCTTTGAAGTTATTTTGTTTTAGTCCGCCTACATATCTTTTTTAAAAGTAAAAAAACGATTAATTGTGTATTGCGCGGCAACTACAATGCAAAGTGCTGCCATCTTAGCAAGAACACTGTTGATATGGAAATATTCCACCAGCGTAAGCATAATGAAATTTGATGCAACTATGCCGCTTAATCCTATAGTAAAAAATATAAAACAACGTTTAAAGAAGTTATTGTTAACTTTGAAATTGAATTTGTAATTAAAAATAAAGTTATTCAATATGCCAAGGCATGAACTTATTGTGTTGGCAATTATGTAGTGGTCATCAAAAATTGAATTTAAGATGTAAAAAGACCCAAAATCAACCACTGCTCCCCATATACCTATCAAAATATATAGAACAAGATGTCTGTCGAGAATGTTTTTCATATTTAATATTATTTAAATTTCAGCAATAAATCTGAGTTATACTTGTAGAGTGTGTAGTAATAGCTGTCGTTTATAATAGGCAGTGTTGTGATGTCTATTTTTGCTTTGAGCGGTTCCTGTTCAATGTCCTGATAATTTTCTTTTGCCAGAGCGCATCCTAAGTAGGGTAGGCGGTACTTAAATCCCCAAGGGTTATTGGTGTCCAAGTTGCTCATAATCGGGAATATTTTGATAATACGTTTAAAATAATTTGAGCGTGGAAGGTAACCGGAATAGTAAAGTCTGGTTCTGTTATCCGGTAGGGTGTCATTAATTTCCGAGACAATGGAAGATATCATCGGCTGCTGAAAGTCGTATTCTATCTTAACAAGATTTCCGCTTATATAACTGAATCCATACGCAGACAGCATTACGGGAACAATCAGCCAGCATAAAATTTTCTTGTTTTTAATTGCCCAGCTGGGCACAAGCATCAGGAACGCAGTTAAGCCGCTGAAAGATGTTAAAACCTGTAAGATTACTCTGGAAGATCCTTTTAAAAAGGCCATATGTACAAAAGAAAAAACAAATATAATCAGCGGTGCAAGTACAATAAACAGCAGAGCTGTTTTACTTCCGGCGCTGATATTTGCTGCGGTGATGTTTTTCTTATATAAATGAACAACAAACAGAATACTTATGACGAGTAACAATGCCAAAATGATTGTCTGTTGCTGGCTTAATGAATCAAATATTGCTGTAACCATTCTCAGACAGTTATCAAAAAAGACACTTACACTGTCACTTGAAAAGTTAAGTGTTTTTGCATTAGCGGCGCGGCGTGCAATGTTGGCGATAAAGAATAATTTTAAAAAAAGTTTATAAGCAGCAAAAGCCAGCACAAGTTGTATTACGCGGTTTAGAAGTGTTTTGAAAATTCCGGTAAACTGGTTTTTATATACGCTGTGCACAAGTTCTATCACAGCCAACGACATAAAGAAGCCTAGTGAAGCCTGATATGAATTCATGCTTAAAAATATGCAGAGAATACATTTGGCATAATAAGAAATTTTCTTTTTACCGCTTTCTGGAACGGCGAGAGTAAAAGGTATTATAAGCAATACTAAGCTTAAGGCCAGGCCTATACTATCCAGTTGATAGACAAACAGGCGGACTAAATAAGGATTAAAGACAAATCCCAAAGCGATTATTGCTGAAATATACGGGCTGTCCACATCAATGAACAATCTTTTAATCATAAATCCGCCGAAGGTGAATATAGGGACGGATAACAGCAGCGGTAGCGGGGCTGGGTCGAAAATGGATGTTGAATGAACCAGAAAACGGACGATTATCGACGGAAGCAGACGACCGTCATCATCCCATGAATTGCCTTTTAAGATTCTGGAAAAATCATCATTGTAAGGGCAGTTCGATATAAGCATCGGCAGAACATACAGCAATGTCAGTCCGGCAAAGAGCAGGATGAAAATCTTATCTTCCTTGGTCAGTTTAAACTCTTGCATCATTTCTCCAGAATTGCCTTATAAAATTTCACGTATAATAAAAACAGGTCTGTTTTTTGATTCCATATAGGTGCGGCCCAGATATTCTCCAAGCGTTCCTATTCCTATCAGTTGCAGCCCGCCTAAAAATGTGACTGCGACCATAAGTGACGCGTAACCGGGCACATCAATACCCATGAAAAGGACCTGTATTAAAATCTTGAGTGTTAAAATAAAAGATATTCCTGCCACCAGAATGCCTACATAAGTCCAAATGCGTAAAGGGACAGTTCCGAAACTGGTTAATCCTTCCAGCGCAAAATTCCATAATTTCCAGCCGTTAAATTTGGATTCTCCGGCAGCTCTTTCTTCACGTACATATTCAATCTGGGTACTTTTAAAGCCCACCCATGCAAAAAGTCCTTTCATAAACCGCGTGGATTCCGGCAGGCTGTTAAGTGCATCCACAACTTGGCGGGACATTAATCTGTAATCCCCCACGTTATCAGGCATCGGCGGTGATGAGATTTTATTATGCAACTTGTAAAACCATTTTGCGCTGAAACGCTTTAAAAATGAGTCACTGTCTCTGTTGCTGCGATGCGCAAGGACAACATCAAAACCTTCGCGCCATTTAACCACCATCTCAGCAATAAGTTCAGGCGGGTCTTGCAGATCCACATCAATCGGTATGGTTATGTCACCTTTTGCATGCTGCAAACCAGCGGTCAGAGCTGCTTCTTTGCCAAAGTTGCGGCTGAAATCAATAATTTTAATCTGCGGATAGGTTGCTTTTAAGGCAATGAGGTTTTCCAGAGTGCGGTCCGTGCTGCCGTCATTGATGAAAATATATTCGGCCTGAATATCAGGGATGGTTTTAAGTACTTCGGCAACACGTTTCATAAACATGCTCAGAACATGTTCTTCATTATATACAGGAACAATAAGGGATAATAATTTGTTTTCTGCCACTTGTTACGGTCCTTGAGTGTATTGTGTTGCACATGTCTTTGGGATCGTGAAACTTTTATTGTGAATGTATGGAGAAGTCAAGGATAGAGGGGGAGAGAGGTATACCTGTATAAGCTCATTGATTGTTGTCATTTGTTGATTGTGATCAATTAAAGTGGCAATTACTGAAATGCTACATAAATAACGGACAGCCAGTTTTAGGTTAGGCAGCTATTTATTGTTTACGGTTATATTCTTGTTCAAACTGTTCCGGTGAAACATAACCGATACTGGCATGTCTTCGTTTCCTGTTGTAGAAAATTTCAAGGTAAATAAAAATATCCTGCCTTGCTTGTTCTCTGGTTTTGTACGTCGTACGATAAACACGTTCCCTTTTCAGTTTACTGAAAAAATTCTCTGCGACAGCATTATCCCAACAGTTTCCTCTACGATTCATACTGCTTATACAGTCGGATCTGCGAAGAGCCGATGAAAAAGAAGAACTCGTGTACTGACTCCCTTGGTCCGTGTGAAAAAGCACATTTCCCGAAGGCCGTCTGTTGCGGAACGCCATATCTAAAGCCTTACAAGCCAACTCTGCATCAACACGGTTAGACATAGCCCAACCCACTATTTTCCTGGAAAAGATATCTTGCACAGCGGCAAGGTAGAGCCAACCTTCTCTCGTCGGGATGTATGTTATCTCCGAAACCCATACACCTTCCCACTGTCCAAATAAGACTGGCGTGCAGCCTCAATAATTATTTCCCGTTGTTTCTCCTGCATGAGCTGACCTTAACCTCTCGCGCTGTGTCCGTCATCTATAGAGCAGTTCGCCGCAACAATCTTTCTATGGACTCACCTTTCGTTTGGTGTAGTATAAATATTATAAAAGATCCCTTCATGTTTTGACAAGCTATTGTGATCAATTCTTCTCAGTAACACTTCCAGAGGCACTTGAATGAGGCAAAATTATTGGCAACAACATAATTGTATTTTCACTGGCATGAGACTGTTATGAAAAAAGCAAAGATACTTCTAGTTGACGATGAAGAGCGCAATATCCGCCTGCTTGAGGCTATGCTGTTACCTGAAGATTACATCCTTTTCACCGCAAAAGACGGGGAAGATGCGTTGACCATGGCACATGAGCACTCACCTGATCTCGTTCTGCTGGACATTATGATGCCGAAAATAGACGGCTTTGAAGTCGCCAGGCAACTAAAAAAAGATGAAGCAACCAAAGACATTCTTATTGTCATGGTTACAGCCCTCAAGGATGTGGAAAGCAGGGTCAAGGCGCTTGAAGCGGGTGGTGATGAGTTCCTGTCCAAGCCTATTGACAAAAGCGAGCTTGTGGCGCGTGTACGTTCCCTTTTAAAAGTAAAGGCGTACAACGACTATATGCGTGATTCTAAGGCCATGCTCGTAAAGGAAGTGGCTAAAAAAAACATAGAATTGCAGTGGGCTTTAGGTAAACTCAAGGGAGCCTCTCTCGACACCATAAATCGGCTATCCAGAATTGCGGAATACAAGGACAAGGATACAGCCGGCCATATCCTCCGTATGAGCCTGTATTCTGTGGCAACGGCTAGACAGCTCGGTCTTCATGTTCACACGCAGGAATCAATCCTGTATGCCGCTCCAATGCATGATATCGGCAAAGTCGGTATCCCGGACAATGTTCTTTTGAAATCCGGCCCTCTAACCCCGGAGGAATGGATTATTATGAAACAGCATCCAGCCATCGGAAGTAACGTCTTCCATGGAGCAGAACATGGTTTTCTCAAGTTGGCTTCGATCATTGCCCTCACTCATCATGAGAAATGGGACGGAAGTGGTTATCCAAATGGTCTCCAAGGAAAGACTATCCCTTTGGTCGGGCGTATTACGGCCATAGCCGATGTCTTCGATGCGCTGACAACAAGACGTCCCTATAAGGAACCTTTTTCACTTGAAGAATCCTTCGTGATTATCGAAAAGGGACGCGGAACCCATTTTGACCCGCAGGTGATTGATGCCTTCT
This sequence comes from Desulfovibrio gilichinskyi, assembly GCF_900177375.1. Classification (NCBI taxonomy): domain Bacteria; kingdom Pseudomonadati; phylum Thermodesulfobacteriota; class Desulfovibrionia; order Desulfovibrionales; family Desulfovibrionaceae; genus Maridesulfovibrio; species Maridesulfovibrio gilichinskyi. The sequence goes on from NZ_FWZU01000007.1 coordinate 55,646, forward strand.
TTGCCGCGCAGGACGAAGTCCTTTCTATTTTTAGGGCGCACTCCAATGGTCATGACGAGGTCAAGGTGTATTCAATACTAAGTCCCGGAGTGGGCAATGAATAACAATATATTGTCCGAGAAAATATTCATCAATCTGCTTTGGGTCGCGTTGCTGATTGGCGCTATATGGAGTTCCTCAATTAACTATATATTTTTCCATTTCATTGCCGAGATCGCATGCATCATTATTTCGTGCAGCATCTTTCTGGTGTCCTGGCATTCCTCTAAATTTGCCTACAATTCATTCTGCACGATTATCGGTCCGGTGTTTCTTTGCGTAGGGTTTGTCGATTTACTTCACACTCTTGCCTTTGTCGATGTCATATACATACCGGAAATGGGTAAAGATCTTACGGCACAATTTTGGATGGTTGCGAGATTCCTGCAGGCTGGTGGGCTACTGGCAGCCATCATGCTGGCAAACAAATCTGTCCGGCCAGATTATGCAATGTTTTGGGCTATATCGGCTATGGCCGTTCTATTGGGCACAGTATATTTTTCTATCTTTCCAAGATGCTTTCTAGAAGGAGTAGGCATTACTCCCTTTAAGACGGGCGGCGAATATGCGGTATGCGTGGTGCAAGCTTTTACCATATATCTATTGCACTGGGGGAGGACTTCATTTGATGATGCTACAAAGCGACTCCTCACATGGGCGCTAGTCTTGTTCATTGCATCGGAATTATGCTTCACACTCTATCTCAGCCTTACTGATTTTGCCTATCTTGGCGGACATATATTAAAGTTAATCGGTTTCTATTTTCTTTATCGGACAATTATTCTGGCCAGTTTTGAAAAACCGTACAGCACTCTGTTCAGGGATTGGGAAAAAAGCGAAGAAAATCACAAAAACATCGTGGAAAGGATGAACGAGGGGGTCCTTGGCTGTGATTATAATAGCATGATTACGCTCGTTAACCAAAGCCTTTGCGACATGTTGGGATATTCCAGACAAGAGCTGGTCGGGAACAATATCTTCAATTATCTGGACTCAGAACAAAGTAGAATCTTTCAGGAGCAGTTACTTCTTCGGAGACAGGCGACAATTGATTCTTATGAGTTGACATGGACCAACAGGGGCGGGGGCAAGTATGTTACCATCCTTAACCCGAGTTACTTGTTTGATAAGGCAGGTAAGTTTTCAGGCAGTATTGCTGTTGTAACAGACATAACCGAACGGAAAATGATCGAGCAGTCTTTGGAGCAAAGTGAAAAGCAATTAAGAGCTATTTTCGATCACGCCCCTATCGGTGTGGCGATTGTAGACGCGGATGCAAACACTTCCATGGTCAACAACGAAATGTGCAGCATATTGGAATATGACAAAAAAACACTGACATCATTGTCCTTTGCAAAGCTCACTCACCCTGATGATGTTGAAGCGGATTTGAAACTGTTTCAGGAACTCATGGAGGGGAAGCGGGATAGTTACATGTTGGAACAAAGATATATCACCGGTGCCGGAAAAACCCGATGGGGACGTCTAAGCGCCTCAGCTGTGCGGGGCTGGGACGGAAAGCCTTTATATGCCATCTGCATGGTCGCGGATGTGACCAAACAGGTGGCGGCAGAGGAAGAATTATTACGGGCCAAAAATGAATGGGAGATGACATTCAATACCGTGCAGGACATGATCGCAATCCTTGATACCTCTCAAAATATAGTTCGCGCTAACAAGCAATTGGCAACCGTTCTTGGTGTTGAACAGGACGAGCTAACCGGAAAAAATATTCTTGAAGTTCTTTATGGTGGCTCTATACCACCAAGCGATTCACCAACCATGCAGCTTCTCAAAGACGGTAAGATTCATCAGGCGGAAATGTATGAGAAACAATTCAATGGATATTATCAGATGTCTGCAACTCCACTTGTCTCGGAACAAGGCCAGATCATCGGCTCGATACAAATGGCCAGAAATATTGACGACCGGAAGAAGGCTGAATTGCGGCTTGAGACTATTCTGGACATCATGAATGTATATATTATGGAACCTGATCTCAACCTTCTTCTAACTAAAACGCTCAATATCATTCAGGATAGAACTGACAGCACAATCGGATTCATCGGTTACATCAATGAGAATGAAGAACTCGAAATTCCGACATTGACCAATGGACTGTTGGAACAATGTCCTATTAAAGAATTTGGAACCACCCTTCCTAAAGAAACATGGAAAGACATGTGTGGAAAAGCTCTCCGAACAAAAAAAACCATCTTCACCAACAGCCCGAGGAAAGTTCCTTCTGGACATGTCGCAATTGATAGAGCTGTCTGTGTACCCATTCTTTTCAAGAATCAGCTGGCCGGAGAAATTTCCGTAGCCAACAAACAAACTGACTATAATGAGGATGATGTCCGCCTGTTGGAGGAAATTGCCTTAAGTATGGCCTCGCCGCTCACATCCCGGATTAAGCTTGATCGGCATGAAAGGATGCTGAGTGACTCCGCTGTAATCCTCAGTAGTAGGGTGAAGGAACTCGACTGCCTGTATAATGCCTCGACGGTCATGACCAACCCCGACGCCTCCGAAGTGGATGTATTCACTACCGTGTTTAAGTCACTGGAGCCTGCTATAGGAGAAATGGATGTTTACGGTATACGTATTAACGTCCACGGCGTAGAGTACACGACTGATTTCTGGCAGGAGTCCCCTTGGGCTTACCGTGCAGACATTGCTGTCGCTGGTGCTGACGTAGGTTTTATCGAGATCTCTTTTTCCAATGATTACAAGCAACATAAAAATTTAAGCATTGCATCTGGAAGATGGAGCCTCCTCCACGCTTTGGCGGAACTGATTTCCACCTATCTTCTTCGCAAAAAAGTGGAGAGTGACCTCGTAATCGCCAAGGATGCAGCGGAAATGGCAAACAAAGCGAAAAGCGGCTTCCTTGCAAGCATGAGCCATGAGCTTCGAACCCCTTTAAATGCGGTCATCGGATTTTCCGAGGTACTTCAGGACAAGTTCTTCGGACCGCTCACTGATAAGCAGGAAGAATACATAAAAGATATTCTTGAAAGCGGACAGCATTTGCTTTCGCTGATCAACGATATTCTGGATTTGTCCAAGGTCGAAGCCGGGAGGCTGGAATTCGTCAAGGAAGAGTTCGATCTTAATGAACTGCTGGAAAGCTGCCTGACTTATATACGGGAAAAAGCCTTCAAACATGGGATTTCTTTGCAGTTTGAACCTGACAACAATTTGCAGCCGATCAAGGCGGACGAGCGAAGAATTAAGCAAGTTATTTTTAACCTCTTATCCAACTCAACTAAGTTTACACCGGACGGGGGAAGTATACGGATGTCCTCCAGAAAAATCGAAAAAAATATGGTATTATCAATTGTTCCAAATGCAAAGGAACTGACAGTTGGTGACTATGCCGAAAATGATTGGTGTCTGGTGTCGATCGAAGATACTGGAATAGGCCTTGCTCCTGATGAAATTAATGCTGTTTTTGAGGAGTTTCGCCAACTCAGTGACAGCATCACCGGCAAGACTCCCGGAACCGGACTTGGATTATCACTTTCAAAACGTTTTATTGAAGAACAAGGAGGGCGATTATGGGCCTTCAGCGAAGGTAAAGGTAAAGGATGCATATTTTCATTTGTTCTTCCAATGATAATTAGGAGTAAAAAATGAAAAAGATTCTGATTGTGGAAGACGACCTCAAGAGCTGCAAGCTCGTTCGCGACCTGCTTGAGGTATTGGGTTTTACCACGATAGAGGCAGACAACGGAGTTACCGGAGTGCGCATGGCAGAAAGTGATAAACCTGATCTAATTCTGATGGACGTACAATTGCCGCACATGAACGGTGTCGATGCAACGCGTGCGCTGAAATCTAATTCTGTCACCAGCAAGATTCCCGTGATTGGAGTCTCCGCGCATTCCATGCGTGGGGATGATGCAAAAATGCTTAACGCAGGTGCTGACGGATACATTTCAAAGCCCATTGATACTCGGCTTTTAATCAAAACCATCAAAGATATTTTGAAAATAGATTGATGGGCAAAATAAGGTCTCTTAGATGAAAAAAAAATGGAAAATTCTTACTGTCGAAGATGAGGACAGAAGTCGAAAAATGCTCGGAGTGATGCTGGAATCGATGGGGTATCAGTATGAATCTACAGCAAATGGTACAGAAGCCTTAAAAGCAATCTGCCCTGAGCATGATCTTGTACTTCTCGATGTCATGATGCCTGACATGAGCGGGTTTGAAGTGTTGGAGTGCATTCGTAAAATGCCATCGGTGTCAGATATCCCGGTAATTATGGTTACAGCACTGGATAGTAGAAAGGACAAGCTGCGTGCAGTGCTGCTCGGCGCAAATGACTACGTAACCAAGCCAATTGACAAAACCGAACTCAAAATCAGAATAGCCGCAGTCCTTCAGACAAAGCAGGCGCAGGATGAGGTGAAAGAGTTACTGCAGGAAACCTTACGAGGCAGCATAAACGTCCTCAGCAACGTGCTCTCCATGCTTAAACCAGAGGTCTTCGGCCTGACATCTCGAATTCTGCCTTATGTCAAACAGATATCTGCAAGGGTGGGCGATCCCAGCCCTTGGTTTACTGAGACGGCTGCTTCGCTGTCTCTTCTGGGGTATTTAACCCTTTCGGATACCACTGTTGCCAAGTTGCACAAGGGCCGCACTCTTTCTTCTGAAGAGTTTGCCGCCTATGAAAAAACCCCTGAAATCGCAGCAAGCTTAGTAAAAGCCCTTCCCCAATTGGATGAGGTGGCTAGAATTCTTACTTATCAGGAAACCTACTTCGACGGAACAGGGCTCGTCTCAGACGGTACCATAAAGGAACATCTTCCGCTGGGATCAAGAATAATCAAAGTTGTCACTGATTTTGATCGTATGCTCGCCAAAGGGATGACTAAGCGAATTGCACTGGAATTTATGATTAAGTCCGTACACCTTTACGATCAGACAATCCTTTACGCGCTGGGGGAAGCTCTTGGTGATGAAAAGAAATATGACATAAAAACAGTGTCTATCTGTGAAATGACAAGCAAGATGCTCCTCGGAGAAGACATTCGTATCCCAAGAGGGGATCAGATGGTCAAGGTTTTACAGAAGGGCTACGGGGTAAACGATACAATCATTAAATATCTTAAACTATTCAATGAACGCAAGCTCATAGAGGACAAAGTGAAAGTGATAGTTCAGCCAGATGAGAAGTAATTTGTTCCTCTTTATCATGAATTATCGATCAAGGATAAAAATCGGCTAATATACTTCCGCCCCCAGACTCCAGCGTGTCTTTATCTGCGTTATGCTAACCCCTTTCAACTAACGCTGTGACTTTGCCACAGTCTTGCAGGATCAATCCTTCCAATTTGAGAAATGGAACCACTGGATTTAGAAATCATAATCTGGGTTTTCTTTTGAAAAATCCATGTCAGTAAGGCCGGAGTTTATCTTGACGTCCGTGTAACTGTAATCCTCCAGAAGGACCTCTTTTTCATCATACGTGGTAATGCCAACGGGAAGCAGATATTCCTTATCGATGTAGCAGATGATGTGCGCTGCGTAGTATTTGCGACCTTCTTTTGGGGTAAGGCGGACCTCCAGCACGATGGCTGGCCTGCCCTTGAACGGGGCGTCATTCAGGCGGATAATCTCGATCTCCCTATGTTCCACGGCCATGGGGATAATGGTTCGCATCAGGTTGACAATAAAACCAAATCCGATGTCCGTGATAGGATGCCTGTTGCCGGCAAGGAGCGTACTTCCTGTAGGTGACAGGTTCCATGTCAGGCTCAAGCCTGTACCGTCCTTGTGCGCGACCACCTTCTCGTTGTTCTCCCCTTCGATATAAAGGGCTTCCTTGAGTGGACCGTTAATCCATTTCATATATATTTTCGAGGGTTTCTTGAATTTTAAGAAAATCGCCTCCTCCGGCAGCAGCACATTCTCCACCCGCTCCTGCTTGAGAAATCGCGTCGAATAGTCCTCAACCTTGGCGTAACTAGCTTCTACGGACGCCAGAAGCGCGAGCAGTTCTTCATTCCGATCAGCCGCAGTCGCAGTGAGAGCCGTCAAACACAGCGTGGCAACGTAGATAAAGGAGACGACAAGCACAGTCACCGTCCGCTGGGGCAAGTGCGGGGCCGTGAAGGGGCGTTTCAATTGAAACCTCTCTGGAGTGTTTTGTAATAATGATTTTTTCATATGATTTATCTTCTCCGTTCAGAACTTTAATTGATAGTACCATTCTGGTGTTGTATTTATAGGGCTCTAATTTACCGCGCCAGCAGTCTGCTGGATCACCTTATAGCGGTCCAGAATATCATGGAGATCTTCTGGTGCAATGCTCCGACGCTTGGCATCCCAGACAATCATTCGCGCTTGACGGAGCAAAATCTCCCGCCGCTCGTCGGTCGTCGCCAGACTTGCAACTGTGCTCAGTGTCTCAAGCAGCCGAATCATGACCGAAATATTGGCGTCCTGTCTGATGAGGTTGCAGGCGGCTTCCACTATCCCTGCAAATGTCAGGGGTACAGCAATGATCCGTAATGTTCCGTCATCGTCGTAATGGTATGGTCCAGGCATCTCTCGTCCCGCTAACTTGGCCAAAGCCCCTCCAAGTCGGTCAATGCAGGTAATGGCGGTGAAGGTGTCGTTGACGCCGGAGGAAAGTGCGCGAATGGCAATTTCAACCAGTTGGTTGATGCACAATTCGATGTCATTAACCGGCGTTCGCTGTCGACCAAGGATGAATTGTCCATTCATCTGCCGCTCCAGTTCTTCCGGAACAGCTCCCGAAGTCCAGACCTTGGCCAGAGGTGTTCCCATGGTCACAAAATCTCCTGACCGGTATTTCAAACTCAGGATTAAATCGGAATCACGGGCAATAGCGATAAGTTTTTTAAGATCTACAACCTGTACGTAGCCTGTGCCTCTGGCCCGTATAGTTATGGCTTGTTCGTCAAATGATTTCGGTAAAACCGGAACATCTTGCGCCTCCCCTTCCTTCTTCAGTCCTATCTGGTTCGGGAAAAGTTCTTCAATGATCCGTTCCAGATCTTTCTCCACCAGATCAATGATGTTATCAGCTTTAATGGACGAAGAGATATGATGAATAAAAAAAATAAGAAAAAAGAAACTGGCTAAAGACATGAGAATAGCTACAGTTATTGACAAATGCGGAACAAATTCATCCAGTTGCCTGATTGTCCGTAAAACAAGGAGGCTATAAATAAATGTGGCGACATAGACGCCAAGGACCGCTTGATTGACGCGATCGCTCAAAAAATTGTTTAGGAGTCTCGGGCCGAATTGAGAAGACGCCAATGTCAACGCGACGACGATGATGGAAAAAACCACGCCGGCCACCGTAGCTGTAGAGCTTGCGATAGCAGACAATATGGCTATGGCACTGTCCGGTCCGCCTGAGTATATCCATCTTACTGTGAGGGTAATTTCCTTGGGCAGATAATGGTCCAGACTAACCATTGCAAAGGATGCCGCTATGGCCACGACCGCTAGACACCCGGGAATGAACCATAGGCTTGTTGTTACATGATACCAGAGTTGTCGCAGTCTAACTTTCATTGTCCTTCTCCACATAGCCTTTACTTTTACGATTCAGTAAAAATTGGATGCTTACCTAATGACTTACTATACTTTGCACAAGGAGGCCAGAGGATAGAGTTTTTTATGAAAGTCTATCACAGGAAATTTTAGATAAACAGGAAGCTGGTTAGAACCGAAGGCTTGTAGTCATACCTGCATTAATGTGTAATGATTAAAATACTTTTAAAAAACCATACAAACACTCCAAGCTGCCGAAAGAGGTTCACATGCAATCTGCTCCCACACCTAGGCAAAATCATCTTCTGGGAGCCTTGTCACGCGAGGCTCAGGACCGCCTCTCAGACTGAACCGGCCAAAGCATTCAAAAAAGATATAACTGGCCGCATTCAATAGCGCATGGGAGCACTATGAAGACCCAAAAGACAGGAAGAATGGCGACTCACGAGAAGAGGTCGCCCAGAAGGTGCCCATGGCAGCACATTTAAAACTTATGTCTATACTTAACCAGCAAGAAGGGTACAATGAACCTGAATAGGTATGAAAGGAAGTGTTCATATGAATACTTTTTGAAATCATTAACAGTTTTTACTCCCTTAATCCTTAATCTAGAAAGGAGAACACTATGAGTATGAAAGAAGCGTATCGTCAAAAAATTGAGGCCCAGCTGGACGAATGGGAAGCTGAGATCGACAAGATGAAGGCAAAGGCCGACAAGGTGGGGGCCAATGTACAGCTTGAGTATTACAAACGAATCGAAGAGTTACGGTTAAAGCATGAATCAGTCAAAGTGAGACTTAAAGAGCTCAAGGGAGCAAGTGAAGGAGCATGGGAAGATCTTAAAATAGGTGTTGATCTTGCGTGGGAAGCACTCAGTGAGGCTATGAAGTCGGCCAATTCACGATATAAATAAGATCCATGTTTCATTCTGGTTTTGAGGCATGTTCGTTTTGGACCGTAAAGCCGAATCGGATCTTTGATTCAAACGGAAGTGTTTGCCCCAGTTGAGCCTGCCCTAATTCTGAACGGCCTTAGCACCTTGAGCATGAAGTCCTATTGATAGCCGTGTGGCTCATCGGAAAATTCTGGCGCCGTGGCCCTCAAGCTCATTAATGGTATGAGTACTGTCCTGAGAATATTACGACTCGTATCTTTATGCCTGTTGCTTTCTCTTGCTGCCTGCACAGATTCGGGAATTCCCCGCGAGTCAGAATCGGTGCGCCTGGACGTCCCCCGAGGATTCCAGTCTGTTTTGCGTGTGGAGCCGGACGGTGAAGTGGTCAGGTTCGGTCCTTTCGTGGGGTACTATTTCCGTCCTGAGACTCCGGATGATTTGAGTCGACTGGATTTTGTCTGCTTCAATGAAAAGGGATTCTATTCTTCCGATATGCCCGTCAATACTTTGCTTTACACTGGTCGGGCCAGGCTGACTAAATTACCGGGGCAGAGGTCGGATCAGCCCGAACCCATCGGTCGCATAACCCCGGTGTCATTCAGAGAGGCGCCCGCACCGTGACTTCGCACCCGCCCACAGCCCAACAATGAAGTTCGTGCATTTTCACTCGCTTCACGATGGGAGAGGTACCCGCGAGAGCCCATTGTATCATCAGGTCGTGCTTGGTCCGGATTTCAATTTTGCCCATCTTGTGGAGTTTGATCAGGGACCGGAGTGGGAATGACGTTTCATCTCACCCATAATTCCCGATATTCTCCCTTGCATTATACTGTTAATAGTGCATGCTTGTAGCGTAGAAATAGTATGGTTTCATTTGAAGCAACCATAAACATCCAAAACAAGGAGAAAATCATGGCTTCTGTAACTGGTGAAACGTATAGATGTGAGGCGTGTGGTGCTGTCATTGAAGTAAAGGAAGGAGGCGAAGGAGAACTCGTCTGTTGCGATCAGCCCATGGAAAAGCAATAAGCTTTAATATTGTTCGTAAAGACACGGCGGGCGACTTGAGTCGCCCGCCGTTTTTTCATGGCTTAGCTATGATGTTGTTTCAGATAAATCGGAGCATGGGGGAAAATATACTTAAAAAACGCAAAGAGTCTATCACAGGAAATTTTAGATAAACAGGAAGCTGGTTAGAACCGACGGCTTGTAGTCATACGTGCATTAATGTGTAATGATTAAAATACTTTTAAAAAACCATACAAACACTCCAAGCTGCCGAAAGAGGTTCACATGCAATCTGCTCCCACACCTAGACAAAATCATCTTCTGGGAGCCTTGTCACGCGAGGCTCAGGAACGCCTATTTCCTAATCTTAAGTTGGTGGAGATGACTTTGGGCGAAGTTTTGTACGAGTCCGGGGAAGTCGTGACCGAGATTTATTTCCCAACGGATTCTATTGTATCCATGCTCTACGTGATGGAGGATGGTGCCTCGACCGAGATATCGATGGTGGGTAACGAAGGATTCCTTGGCGTTTCCCTATTTATGGGCGGGGGAAGCACCACGAGTAGGTCCGTGGTTCAGAGTGCTGGCTGGGCTTTTTCGCTGCCGGCCCAGTGTTTCATGGACGAGTGCAATCGCCATTCCCAGATGACGATGCTGATACTGCTCTACCTCCAGTCTATGATCACGCAAATGGCTCAGACGGCGGTGTGCAACCGTCACCACTCTATTGACCAGCAGCTCTGCCGTTGGCTGTTGCTTTCGCTGGACCGTCTGTCAGACGACAAGCTGGTCATGACTCAGGAACTCATCGCCAACATGCTCGGCGTGCGCCGTGAAGGCGTCACCGCAGCCGCAGGCAAGCTGCACAAACTCGGCGTCATCGAATACAGCCGCGGGCACATCACCGTACTGGATCGGCCTCAGCTTGAGGCGTTGTGTTGTGAGTGCTACAGCGTGGTCAAGAAGGAGACCGACCGCCTGCTACCTTACCTTCCGGCACGGCAAACTTCCTAAATTCATCTGAATACTGCCGGTTGCTCATGACTGAAACTTCAAAGAGTCTATACACGGTTTTTTTTCATCCCATTAATAAAATGTTTTTTATTTTTAGTGTACATTCCCATGAAACATGCTATGTATATATAAGGAGAATAACCTTTAACTTCCAGTAGCCTATAATGATTGAATTGTTTTGAACTTAGAGTCTGCCACACTTCTTTGCCTCAGACTTCTCCTTTCCACGGATTGCCTCCCCTTTCGCGCATTTCTACCGCGCCCACAAAGGTCCACTATGTAACTTTTCCCCTGTGATGCTAAGAAATGTTGCCGCAATGAAACAAGGTTTCGTGAGGTATGTGATTTGGACGAATATCTAAAGGGTTTTCTAACCAACGAGGATTTATCATGAAAAAAACACTGCTTGCTCTGAGCCTGGTCGTGATGGTGTTGATGTTCTTTGTCACCGCCAACCTCTATGCTTCCACGGCTGATGACCGTATTGAGTCATCTGCCAAACAGACCTATGTGTTCAAAACCTTTCTCAAGAATGATAACATTAAAGTGGCATCCAGTGATGGCCACGTGAAGCTGACAGGAACCGTTGAAGAAAAATCGCACTTGTCTCTAGCCAATGATACTGTTGAGGGACTACCCGGTGTGAAAAGCGTAGATAACCAGTTGACGACGAAAGAGACGGATTCCTCTGACAGTATGGACGCATGGCTCATCACAAAAGTCAAATTCACCCTTTTATTTCACAAGAGCGTGGACACTGTCGGAACTAATGTCACAGCCGAAAACGGCATCATCACTTTACGCGGCGAAGCCGACAACCTCGCCCAGAAGAAGCTGACAAGCGAGTATGCTGGCGATGTCGATGGCGTCAAAAGTGTCAACAATATGATGACGGTATCTGCTTTATCAAAGGACAAGTCTAATAACTCATCCATGATTGAGTCCGTTGGAGACGCCGTTGACGATGCATCTATCACCGCCATGGTCAAGGGGACCCTGCTATATAATAGCTCGACCAGCGGACTGAAAACAAACGTCGTGACCAAGGACGGAGTAGTTACCCTGAAAGGTAAAGCCAAGAACAATGCCGAGAAAGATCTAGCAGAAAAGCTCGCTAATGACGTGCATGGCGTAAAGAAGGTCGTTAACAACATAACCATTAATTAAAGCATTTCATATAACAAGAGTCAGAAGTTGGATCAAAGAGTTCTGCACTCTGTTTACAGCCAATCTTTAACAGCGGAGAAAAACAATGTCTCTTGGCGGAATAATACTGATCGTATTGGTGCTTATGCTTCTGGGAGTAATCCCCGTTTGGCCTCACAGCCGCTCATGGGGCTACGCCCCCAGCAGTATATTGGGGATTATCACAATTGTCCTCGTAATCATGCTTTTTACCGGCCGATTGTGACCGATTAGCAGTTCATAACTTTTAACACGAAGGAGTGACGTTAATGAAATCGAGCACAGTAAATAAGGTCAAAGGCAAGCTGCATCAGGCTTCCGGCAAGGTGAAGGAAGTGACTGGCGAAGCCATCGATAATAACGAAATGCAGATTAAGGGTAAATCCGAGATTTTTGAAGGAAAGGTTCAGGAGAAAACCGGCGAGATCGAACAAGTCGCAGACAAATAGATTAAAGACCATTTAAGTGTAGTTTTATCACAGCCGGAGCCACTCAGAAAACGGTGGCTTCGGCTGTTAACTTTTATCTGCCGGGCACAGGATAGATCTTTTGTTCGGATTTAGCCGAATTTTTCTCTAGATGATGGTAGCGGTTCCAAGCATTTTCCGATAAACGTCCCAAAATGGCGTCAAGATCGGATTCCTGCATCAGCTCTCGCAGACCTGCTCCTTCCATAAGGCTATCCGAGAGCAGATAGCCCTCATCCTTTTCAAGGTCGAGTTGAATATCCGGAATGTTGAAATCAGGCAGAGTCTCGCAGATATCCACCAACAGGTCACGCACCGTTTGATAGAAGAATTTCTTCACGTCCTCCGTGGATTCGGCCTGAACCATCATCTCGCGGAAACTGCTGCGAAACTCCTGTTCCTGTGCACTGAATGAACGCTGAACTGTCATATGTTCTCCTTGGTTGTTGGTGTTTCGATTACATCCCGCTGCCCGTTTGAACGGGCAATCCATATTATATTATAGCAGTAAAAGTGGAATCGGCAAACAACGAAAGTTAACTGCGCGAGTATTTGACAATATCTTCTTTGAATTCTTCTTCAAATGCCTGCTGGAAGGGGCCGCAAAAATAGGACAAGAATTTCAGGATCAGGCTGGGTTTCTTTTCCGGAATCTCGTTCGGTCCGTATTGGGTCAGTCGTTTCTGCGCTTCAGCCTAACTGAGACCGTCTGGCGACGATCCCAGTTAGGCCTGCAGTTCGGGCATGGGAACTGTTTTATTGTATTGCCTCAGGATTGCTGATTAATTAACGGCTTTCATCAAATTCCTTCAAGAGATCGTCCGAGCTAGTGTAATGCCGCTCAGACACATTTTTGATTGAACTGATCACGGTTGGATCCGCTCCGTTTTTTTGGGCCTGTTTAAGAATGTCGTCCTTCATTGCCGGGTAGCCCAAGCCATGAAGTGACGTGGTTATGCCCGCCAATAAATCAGTTTGATCCCCTGTTAATTTGCCGGTTCCGGGCATATCGCTGCCCTTAGTTTTGATAGTTCGATGTTCTTTTGAGGTAATAGTCATGATAACCCTCCGAGATAGTAAGAATGTTTATCGTTTAGACCGGTTAAATCCGTCGACCCTGAATGACTCGGATCGCGATCATTATGATAGCCAGGACCAAGAGTATGTGGATGAATCCACCTATGGTGTAGGAGCTAACCACGCCTAGAAGCCAAAGGATAATAAGAACGATAGCGATTGTTTGGAGCATGTTTCTCTCCTGTTGTTATTCGGAACTTTGGACTTATATAATGTATAACTCATGTGAGGTAGGTAGGTCTGTGCGCTAGCACACATATGGACATTGGCGGCTTTATTCCTATGCAGAAATTAAGAAAGGCTGCATAGCCTCTACTTTTAAGATTCTTAAAAATTGGATGGTTACCCTAGAATTTTATGCACAATAATGTGGAAAAGAATAGTTGAAGTTTGAAAGATGGATCAAAGAAGGGCGCTGAACGGTTATATGTTCTCCTTGGTTGTTGTTTAATATCAAGGTTACGTTCTGAAAGAACGCTATTGAATGTCGCAGAGAGGAAGCTCGACGATAACAGTGGTTCCTTCGGCCTCGGATGTGGTGAACCTGATTTGTCCACCATGGGCCTTGGTTATAAGCTGGGCGCTGTATGTTCCAAGGCCGGTACCGGCTTGTTTGCCCATAGTGGCATATTTTTCAAAGAACCTGTCCCTGATTAATTCAGGCACAGTACCGGAATTGTGGATGGCAATGTTCACCTTGCCGAGTTCCGTTCGGATGGCTATAGTAACACATCCACCTATAGATGAAGCCTCAACCGCATTTTTCACCAGGTTCATAAATATGTTTTCGAAGAGAAAAGCTTCACCACACAACCACACATCTGCAGAAGAGCAATCTGCCGCCGTTTGGAGAACAATGGTTACATTTTTCTGTGAGGACAGTCTCGCCAGAGAATTCTTCACGGCTTCAAGAATTTGGTAAATTTCGATCGGTGTTTTAGCTGGAGTATATTCTCCCTTTTCCATCTTTCGCAAAGGCTCTGCGGCCTCAATAAGATGGATAACTTGCCTAATACCAAGAATGATTTGCGGAAATTCCTTCATCAAAGAGGCCTCGTCGCTACCTTCCATTACCAACTGCGCCAAGGAAAAGAGATTGATAAGTGGTCCTTTGATGTCGTGATGAACGATACGTTCAACGTCCTTGCGAAATTGTTCTTCCTGCTTACGCTCCGTGATGTCATGCATCATAAGAAGACAGACTGGCTCCTTTTCGGCATTCTGGACGGTGGTAGCCGTCAAATGCACCCAAAATTCTCCACCGATTTTTTTTACCAGACGTAACTCGAACTCCGCCGTATCCGCCGATACGTCTTTTTTGAAGAGATCTTTGCGTTGCCTGTAATAAATATCTTGGTCTTCCTTATAAATAAATTTGGTCCAAGGCTGTCCGACCATTTCACTCCGGAGCATGCCGAGCAGCGTCGCGGCAGTAAGGTTGGACTCAAGAATCAGCCCCTGTTCGCTGATTGTGCAATACCCGACCGGAGCCAGATCATAGAGGTCGAAGTAGCGCGCCCGTGCTGCGTCCAGTTCCTCCTGCGCCCGGCGCAATTCTTCATTCTGCAGTTCCAGTTCGATTTGATGTACCCGCAGCTCGTGGAGCAATTGCTGCATTTCCTCAAGTGTAATTGAGCTCTTGGTCGCAGAATCGTCCTTCTTGATTAATTCTTCGGCTTGTAGTCTTAGCTTGTCCGTCATGTGTTGTCCTTTCTCATAGTAGTGCGTTGAGTGACCGCCATGGCATAGACATGACCTGCATCATCGGCCAAAAAACTGGCTGTTAGCCACACCGGCAAAGTCTGTCCTTCCTTGTTCTTGCGACTTGTCTCATATGGCACCGGTATGTCACCCGCAGCGACCAGCCGGATCTTCTCCAATTCTTGCGCCTGTATATCCTTTGGAAGCATGTCTTGAATGTTCATGGTCAACGCCTCTTTTTCGGTCCAGCCGAAAATCCTCTGCGCTGAAGGGTTCCATGCCAAAATATCCCCATCCGTGTTCAGTACGGTAATAGCATCCTGTGAATCCCGGGCAATTCCCGCCAAGCGAAGCTGGTCATAGGCATCCTGCAGCAATTCGCGAGACTTCTTCATTTCGGTTATATCGACAAAGGTGATAACCACTCCCTCGATCACATTCTCAATGGTTCTGTAAGGTTGGATACGCATCGTGTACCATTTCCCTTCCGTCGTCTGTACTTCCAGTTCCTTGGGGAGCAGTGTCTCCAGCACCGATTGCACGTCAATAATCAAGCTGTCATAGCCCACCATCTTGGAGACTATGTGACCAACAGGCCGCCCAATATCAACCGGGATCAAGTTTATGATCCGGGTGGCAGCCGGGGTAAAGCGCATAATACATAGTCGATTGTCTACGAATATAGTGGCAATACCCGTACCGGAGAGCAAGTTGCTCATATCATTGTTAGCCTGCGACAGATCGATCAGCTTATTTTGCAGTTCGGTATTGACGGTGGTCAATTCTTCATTGACTGATTGTAATTCTTCTTTGGAAGTTTCAAGCTCTTCGTTCGAAGATTGTAACTCTTCGTTTATGGATTGCATTTCCTCGTTGGATGATTTGAGTTCCTCATTGGATGTTTCCAATTCCTCAATAGTACTCTTGAGATATTCATCCTTAGCCAACAACTCTTGCCGCAACGTAGCAACATCCATATTTTCTTCTTTACCTGATCCGCCCACAACTTCATCTACACCTAAAGGTCCGTTTTTTTGCATCAGCTCGCATTCGAATTGCGACGTCGGCTTCAATATGACCAAATAAAGCTGGTCTGCAAATTCGGCGTGATTTGCCGTCACCGGACAGATCGTCAAGTCAACCGATGTGAAGTGTCCATTGGTTTTAACTCGCAGAGCCAGACTGCGTACGATTTCACTTGATGACTGGGCTTTGTGCAAAGCCGTACTCAATTCCCGGTGCAATCCTTCCCGGGCCATTTTGATAATGTTGTTGATTCCGGATACGCCTTGCGCCGGCTCTAAATACTGTCCAGTACGACCATGAAGATAAAGGATGTCACCATGAGCGTTGACCAATACGCCTGCTGTGACGAATTGTTTTAGCAGCGTTTGTTCAGTCAATTCACGTAATGGCTGTTGCACTGGATTTATCCTTTTTACGGAGACATGCCGATGGGGGGATGACTCCACTTGTAACAGGGGTGGCAGAAAACGGTCTATAGTAGAAGGCAGCCTGCTGTTCAGATTCTCTTTGCGCAGGTAAAGCTTAGAGTTGCGATCTATGGCTGTGAACAGGTCTCCAAAATCACCCACTGTTTCCGATGTGCCCAAAAAGAGAACCCCACCCGGGCGCAATGCGTAATGGAAGAGTGGGATAAGCTTTTTCTGCAACGCTCCTCCAATGTATATAAGCAGATTCCGACAGGCGATACAGTCCAACTTGGAGAATGGCGGGTCTTTGATCATGTCCTGTTCGGAGAATATCAGCATATTGCGGATCTTTTTGCGAATGCGGTAAACGCTGCCTTCGTCCTCAATCGCAAAAAACCGCGAGATACGTTCCGGCGTAACATCGTCGACGATGCTGGCTGGATAACGTCCGCTTCGGGCCGTGGCTATAGCCTTACTGTTAATGTCGGTGGCAAAAATCTGCACCATGAAATGTTGCTTGGTCTTTTCCAGATATTCTTGCAAGAGGATGGCGATGGAGTACGCTTCTTCTCCGGTAGAGCACCCCGTCGACCAAATCCGGATTGGGGAACCCTCGGACTTTCCGGCAAAAAGTTTCGGGACAACCTCTTTCTCAAACGTATTAAACACCTCGGGATCGCGAAAAAAATTGGTCACGCCAATGAGTAAATCGCGAAAAAGAGCTTCCACTTCCGCCGGAGCCTGCTCCAAATATTGAATATACGCATCCACCATGGCGATCTGATGAATGGCCATGCGTCTTTCGATACGACGATGTATGGTACTTGGTTTATACATGGAAAAATCATGCCCAGTCTGAGCGCGTAGCAGGGCGCATATTTTTTGTAATGAATTTTCGGCTATATGCTTCGGCGTGGCCGGCTTCTGGAGGGGGGAGCTAAAGACGTGGGACACATAGGCGATGATATGAGCGGGCATCTCGGACGGTGACAATTCGTAATCTACCAGACCCGTGGCAATGGCGCTGAGCGGCATGCCATTATATTCGCTGGAGCTGGGGCTTTGAGCAATAACCATGCCCCCTTCTTCCTTAATGGACCGTACGCCGAGGGTGCCGTCGCTGCCGGTGCCAGAGAGTACGATGCCGATTGCCGATTCATGTAGGCTCTGGGCTAGAGATTTGAAAAAAGAATCAATTGGCAATCGATGCCCCCGAGGGGCTACAGGTTCGATTAATTGGAGTCTGCCATCCAGAAAGGTCATATCGCGATTTGGAGGGATGATGTAGGCACAGTTGGGCAAGACTTCCATTCCGTCTTCGACCTCAAAGACCTTCATACGGGTAGAGCGACTAATAATTTCAGTCAGCAGGCTCTTGTGGTCCGGGGCAAGATGCTGCACCAGAACAAAGGACATTCCCGGATCTACATCTGCAGGCATGCCGGAAAAAAAGGATTCGAAAGCCGCCAAGCCTCCAGCCGAGGCACCAATTCCCACAATTGGGAAGATTGTTCCGAACTTTTTTTTAGGCTTGGTTTTTGTCTCGTCTATCAATGCGGGACGATCCTTTCGCGGACTAGGATTTGCTGTATCTTTTTTCTTTGTCATGAGTATACCTTCATTTTTTAAGTATATCCTGTTCGAAGACTATTGTCTTGTAGTTGCGAGGCAATAAAGTTTGATAAAAATATCGCCTTAATTCTGCCCTAAGCCAACGGGGATAACCTCTCTCGCAATTGCACCGTCACCATGCCGAGGGCTTAAAATTTAAAAGAGAAAGCTACCAGTGGTATTTTATAACATTAAGGCGGTCTGTTTTTTGACTAGTTTTAATGGATATAGTCCTTTCTACGCATGGTCGTTTGTGCTATTCAATTAAGACCTCTCGGACACTTTCACCACCACGGACGCGTTAACGAGTTACGACGTTCTGGTCGGTACGAATTCCTTCCATGTCCGCCATGGCAAATAGACCTCAGGCTGTGATTGCGTTCTTGCTGGTCCTTTCTCCAACCCAGTCCTTTTCCTGAGTCAGTCTAGTTTAAATCTGCCGAAACCTGTCACTGTTCCGGCAGCAGGAGGCAACAGCATGGATATAAGTAAGACCCTCAGCGCAAAATTTTCCGGCATCTGGACCAGTCTGCGCAGAGCTGACGGGCAGCATAAGCTCTCTGATGAGGAACCACCTCTGCGTTCGAAGTTGTTCAGTAGCGACCAGATGGAGCAGCACGGCAAGGTACTTGCTGATTTGCACAAGCTGGATGCCGGACGTTCCCGGGATCGTCTGCTTGAACGTCTGACTGAGAACGAAACATTTCTGCTCGGTGTCCACACTCAGCTCACTGAAGACGTGAAGAAAGGTCGCAGAATCTCACCCGCCGGAGAATGGCTGCTGGACAATTTTTATGTAATTGAGGAGCAAATCCGCACAGCCTGTCTTCACCTTCCAAAAGGGTACAGTCGTGAGTTGCCTTGTCTTACGAACGGCCAATCGGCTGGCCTACCGCGTGTATATGACCTTGCCTTGGAAAGCATTTCACATAGAGATGGTCAAGTGGACCAAGAGAGCCTGAAAAGTATAGTGAGCGGTTATCAATCCGTTATATCACTGCAATTGGGAGAACTATGGGCTATCCCGATCATGTTGCGTCTGGCTCTCGTTGAAAATCTGCGCAGGGTAGCCGCCAGCATTGCTGACCACAGAGCCAACCGCAACCGTGCTGAAGCTTGGGCCGACCAGATGATCAAAGTCGCTGTCAAACAGCCGCAAAACATGATTTTGACCCTCGCGGATATGGCTCGTTCCGACCCGCCTATGACGAGTCCGTTTGTTGCAGAGCTGTCTCGCCGCTTACTCGGCAAGGGGCCGGCTCTGGCTTTGCCGCTGACGTGGATCGAGCAGAGGCTGGCAGGAACCGGATTGACTATAGAGCAAATGGTATATTCGGAAAATCAGCAACAATCCACTGATCAGGCCTCAATAAGTAACAGCATCGGCAGTCTACGCCATCTCGGCATCATCGATTGGCAAGATTTCGTCGAGTCAACAAGTCTAGTCGAAAATATTCTGAATCATGACCCTTCCCAAGTATATGATACTATGGATTTCGCTACGCGTGACCGCTACCGGCATGTGTTGGAGAAAGTGGCAAAGAGAAGTCCGTTTTCCGAAGTCGAAGTGGCACATAAAATTATAGGGTTGGCCCGGGAAGGTGCAGCCCTTAACGGTAACGATGCCCTTACGGCCCATGTCGGGTACTACCTTGTCGACAATGGTCTGACACCGCTAAAAAAGGAAACTCAGGTGCGTGACACGTGGTTTGAATCCCTGTGCGTGCTGAGTAAACGATTTCCATTGTCACTTTACGGCAGCAGCATCCTGCTTTTGACTATTCTTTTTGCCGGAGGTTTCGCAGTAAAGGCGCAGGCCGACGGGCTGCGTGGCTGGTGGCTGGGGTTGATGTGCCTGCTTTTACTCATGTGCACCAGCCACCTGACGGTTACTCTGACTAACTGGCTGGTAACCCTGCTGGCTGCGCCGAACCTTTTGCCGCGTCTGGATTTTTCCAAAGGTATTCCTCAGGACCAACGCACTCTGGTTGTGGTTCCGACTATGCTAACCAGCGCTTCGGGTATTTTAGAATTGTCCAAGGCTTTAGAGGTCCGCTTTCTGTCCAACCGGGATAAGTATTTGCATTTCGGATTGCTCACAGATTTTCGTGATGCGGACGAGGAAACGCAGCCAGATGACGCGGCTCTGCTGCGTCTAGCTCAACAATGCATAGAGGATCTGAACAAGCTTTACCATAGTACGACGGGAGACATTTTTTACCTGTTTCATCGGCCGCGTCGCTTTAATTCTCAGGAGCGGCTCTGGATGGGGTATGAGCGCAAACGCGGCAAACTGGCAGACTTAAACGGGCTGCTGCGGAGAGGCGTATCCGCTCCTTTTTCCTTAATGGTCGGTGATACAAGCATCCTGCGAGGAGTGAAATACGTCATCACTTTAGACACTGATACACAGCTGCCCCGCGACTGCGCCAGACAGTTTGTGGGCGCAATGGCGCATCCGCTAAATCGGCCACGTTATGACGTAAGCGGTCAGCGTGTGGTCGGCGGCTACGGTATTCTCCAGCCGAGGGTGGGAGCTATCCTGTCCGGGATCAACCGGTCACGCTATGCGCGGATGTGTGCCAGCGAGATCGGTATCGACCCTTACACCCGCGCCGTTTCCGACGTATATCAGGACCTGTTCGGCGAAGGTTCGTTTATCGGCAAGGGCATCTACGAAGTCGAAGCCTTTGATCGCACCCTCGAGGGATGTTTTCCTGAGAACCACATTTTGAGTCATGATTTGCTGGAGGGCTGCTATGCTAGATCCGGGCTTCTAAGTGACGTGCAGTTGTACGAGGAGTATCCGCCAAGTTACGATGCAGACGTGAAACGCAGGATGCGCTGGATCCGCGGAGATTGGCAGATCGCACGCTGGCTGTGGTTCTGGGTTCCAGACGCTGACGCGAGTTTGCGGAAAAATCCGATTTCCCTCCTGTCTCGTTGGAAGATCATGGACAACCTGCGGCGTAGCCTTACGTCCGCAGCTCTGACTCTGCTCCTGCTGTCCGGGTGGACCCTTCTGGGCACAGCCTGGTTCTGGACTTTGACAGTCTGTTCCATCATTCTGCTGCCCTCGATCCTTGTTGCGGCTCAAAGTGCGCTGCAAAAACCAGCTGACCTGTCTCTAAGACAGCATCTCGTTGCGGCAATCGGCTTGCTGCCTAAACATTTCGCTCAGGCTGCATTCACCCTGATTTGTTTGCCATATGAAGCTTTTTACAGCTTGAATGCCTTGGCAAGCGCTATCTGGCGGATGCTCGTCAGGCACAGAGGGCTCCTGGAGTGGGAGGCTTCCGGTGGGGGGGATGGAAAAAGCCGCATCGATCTCATAAGCTCGTACCGGACAATGTGGTTCGGACCGTTTGTCGCCGTAGCAACGGCCCTTGTCCTTGCCGCAACAAATCAGGTTGTCCTTCTAGCCGCGGGGCCAGTGCTGTTTCTGTGGTTTATCTCTCCGATCGTGGTCTGGTGGATCAGTCTTCCGCTTACTCGCCGTCAGGAGCGGCTTACGGAAGTTCAGATCCTGTTTCTGCATAGAATCGCCCGCAAAACATGGAGATTTTTCGAAACCTTTGTCGGGCCGGATGATAACTTTCTGCCTCCGGATAACTTTCAAGAACAGCCCAAAGCTGTCATCGCGCATCGCACCTCACCCACGAATATGGGGCTGGCTCTCTTGGCGAATCTTTCCGCGTACGATTTCGGTTTCATCTCTTGCGGCCGACTGGTAGAGCGTTCCATGCAGACTCTGGAGGCTATGGAGCGGCTGGACCGACACGAGGGCCATTTTTTTAACTGGTATGATACCCAGACGTTACAGCCACTTTTGCCTCGCTATATTTCCTCCGTCGACTCCGGGAATCTGGCCGGACATCTCCTGACTTTACGCGCCGGTTTGCTAACCTTACCGGTGGACAAGGTCATCTCTCCGAAGCTGTTTGAAAGTTTGAGTAACACTCTGTCCATCGCCATGGAAGACCTGCCGGAAGCTTTGAAGGTATCTGCACAAACCCCATTGGCTGCCATGAGTAAGGATATGGCTTCTGCCGTGCAAAATCGGCCAGTCTCTTTGAAAGCCACACGGTTGTATCTGGAGAAGTTGCTTGCTGCCGTATCGATGATCGAAGGAAGCCCGCAGTTCACGGATGTCTCCCCTGATAATGTATTTTTGTCTTGGCTTCAGGACTTTGCCGTTCAATGCCGGGACGTCCTGAACGAGCTGGACCTGCTGGCTCCGTGGACGGCCTCCTCCATTGAATTAAGTCAAGAATTGGAATTTCTGGACGAGATCCCGACATTGAGTGGCCTAGCTACAATGAAAACCAAAGTCGGGGTTTTTGCAACCACGGCGCAGGACATACAACTTGACAGCATGGTTGCATCTGCCAGCCGACATGCCGAATCCAGAATGGCAACTCTAAGCGCATTGGCTAGGAGCTGTGGCGACCTTGCTCAAATGGAGTACGGATTCCTGTACGATAAGGCGCGGCATTTGCTGGCTATCGGCTACAATGTGGACGAGCGTCGCAGAGATCAAAGTTATTACGATCTGCTAGCCTCGGAGGCTCGCTTAGCCACTTTCGTGGCCATCGCTCAAGGCCAACTGCCACAGGAAAGCTGGTTCGCTTTTGGACGGTTGCTTACCTCTGCCGGTGGGGACCCGATTTTGCTCTCTTGGAGTGGTTCAATGTTTGAATATCTGATGCCCAACTTGGTCATGCCCAGTTATGCCAATACCTTGCTCGATCAAACTTGCAAGGCCGCCGTGGCACGGCAAATAGATTACGGCAGGAAGCGCGGTGTGGCTTGGGGTATTTCGGAATGCGGTTATAATGCCATAGACGTGCACCAAAATTATCAGTACCGCGCATTCGGCGTACCAGGCTTGGGACTCAAGCGAGGTTTGGCCGAGGACCTGATTATTGCGCCATATGCGACTGCTCTGGCTCTTCTAGTGGCTCCGCAAGAGGCCTGCCGGAACCTTGAGCGCTTAACCGGCGAAGGTGTTGAGACCAGTTACGGCTTTTACGAAGCTGTAGACTACACCCCGTCGCGTCTGCCACGCGGACAGACACGGGCTGTGGTCAAATCTTTTATGGCCCATCATCAAGGCATGAGCTTTTTGTCCTTGGCCGCGGTACTGCTTGATCATCCGATGCAGCGGCGCTTCGAGTCAGATGTCAGGTTCATGGCAACCCTTCCTCTGCTTCAGGAGCGTATTCCACAATCCGCAGCGTTTTACGCCCATACTACAGAACTTGCCGAGCTTCACCTCGCAACGAGTTCTGCGGATACTCCCATGCGTTTCTACGACACTCCCGACACGCCGAGTCCGGAGGTGCAACTGCTGTCCAACGGGCATTATCATGTAATGGTCACCAATGCCGGAGGAGGTTACAGCCGCTGGGAAGACACCGCTGTGACCCGTTGGCGCGAGGATTCCACTTGTGATAATTGGGGCACATTCTGCTATCTGCGAGATGTGGACAGTCGTGAGTACTGGTCCACAACCCATCAGCCTACACTCAAACATTCGAAACATTTCGAGGCGATTTTCTCGGAAGGCAAAGCTGAATTCCAGTGCCGTGAGCATGACTATGACGCGTATACTGAGATAGCAGTCTCGCCAGAGGATGATATTGAGTTGCGCCGACTGCGTATCACCAACCGCTCCCGCAAGCGCCGGGTCATTGATGTGACCAGTTACGCAGAAGTTGTTCTGGCACCGCAGGCGGCAGATGCTTTGCATCCGGCTTTCAGCAATCTGTTTATCCAGACTGAGATCATTCGCAAACATCAGGCCATTCTCTGCACCCGCAGACCGCGTTCCCAGATGGAAGAGCCTCCATTCATGTTACATATGATGGCCGTACACGGCTCCGAGGCTAACAATGCATCCTATGAAACAGATCGCATGCGTTTTATCGGCCGTGGCAATACAACTGCCAACCCTTTGGCATTGCATGCTGACTTGAAGGATTATTCAGATTCGCTCTCGGACAGTGAAGGATCTGTTTTAGATCCAATTGCCGCCATCCGTCAGCGGATAACCCTTGAACCGGGAGAATTCGTAACCATTGATATGATCTACGGCATTTCGAAAACCCGTGAAGCGACCCTTGGATTGATGGAAAAATATCAGGATTATCGCATGGCTGATCGCATTTTCGACCTGGCCTGGACCCACAGTCAGGTACAGTTGCGCCAATTGAATGCATCGGAGGCCGAAGCTCAACTCTACGGAAGGCTGGCCGGTTCTATTCTATACGCAAATGCGGCGCTCCGAGCCGATGCGGAAGTACTCATCAAGAACCATCGCGGGCAATCCGGACTCTGGGGATATTCCGTTTCCGGAGATCTGCCCATAGTTCTTTTGCAGATCGAGGATGTGGCCAACATTGAGTTGGTGCGGCAGCTGGTGCAGGCCCACGCCTATTGGAGGCTCAAAGGGCTGGCTGTGGACCTGGTGATTTGGAATGAGGATCACGGCGGCTATAGGCAAATCCTCCACGACCAGATTATGGGGCTCATTGCCGCAGGAACCAAGGTCGGCTTGCCCGAACGTTCAGGCGGAATATTCGTCCGCCCTGCGGATCGTATTGCTGAAGAGGATCGTATCCTGTTCCAGGCCGTGGCTCGAACTGTCATTACCGATAGCAGAGGAACGTTGGCGGAACAGATAGACGGTCGCAGTCTGACTGAAATAGCTATACCTCATCTCGTCCCTACACGCCCCCTGAAGGCAGCTTCTCTCGCCGTGGCCCCGCTGCCGCGTCAGGATCTGAGTTTTTCCAATGGCATTGGCGGCTTCACTCCGGATGGTCGTGAATATGTCATCACCACGGCCCAAGGGCAACTGACGCCAACTCCCTGGATTAACGTGCTGGCCAACCCGAATTTCGGCAGCATTATCTCTGAGAGCGGCATGGCCAGTACTTGGAGCGAGAATGCTCATGAATTTCGCCTGACCCCTTGGAGTAACGACCCAGTCAGCGATTCGCGAGGCGAGGCCTTCTACCTCCGAGATGAGGAACGCGGCCACTTCTGGTCTCCAACTCCACTTCCATGTCCCGGGACCACGCCTTACGTCACCCGTCACGGCTTCGGTTACAGTGTCTTTGAGCACTCCGAACGCGGTATCGCTACTGAACTATGGGTATACGTGGCCCTCGATGCTGCTATCAAATTCGCAGTGCTGAAAGTGCGAAACGAGTTGGGCAGATCCCGCAGGCTCTCGGCTACAGGATATGCCGAATGGGTTTTGGGTGATTTGCGCAGCAAAACAGCCGAGCACGTGGTGTCAGAAATTGATCAGAGCAGTGGTGCGCTCTTTGCCCGTAACTCCTACAATACGGAGTTTAACGGCAGGACAGCGTTCTTCGATGTAGACGAAACCTCGCGCACTGTGAGCGGTGACAGAATGGAATTTCTGGGCCGTGGCGGTACGCTGAGTGCCCCGGCCGCCATGACCCGCATCAGGCTTTCCGGCAGGGTGGGGGCCGCCTTAGATCCATGCGCAGCCATTCAGGTGGTATTTGATCTGGAACCAGGGCAGGAACGGGAGATAGTCTTCCGGCTCGGAGTTGGAAGTGACGTTGAGGACGCCAGACGTATTGTTCAACAATTCCGAGGACCCGCCGCTGCACGTACTGCTCTGGATAAGGTCTGGGAGCACTGGACGCATACTCTTGGAGCGGTGAATGTGGAGACACCGGATCAGGCCTTAAATCTTCTGGCCAACGGTTGGGCCCTCTATCAAACTCTGACCTGCCGTCTCTGGGCTCGCTGTGCCACCTATCAATCCGGTGGAGCCTTCGGCTTCCGTGATCAGTTGCAGGATGTTATGGCTCTTATTTACGCTCGGCCGCAGCTGGTGCGTGACCACTTGTTGCTATGTGCAAGCCGTCAGTTCGAGGAAGGCGACGTGCAGCACTGGTGGCATCCGCCAACAGGCCGAGGTGTGCGCACCAAATGTTCCGACGATTACCTATGGTTACCGCGCGCCGTGTCTTGTTACATACGTGCCACCGGGGACTCCGGAGTACTTGACGAACTCGTGGGCTTTTTACAGGGCCGAATGTTGAAGGCTGACGAAGAATCCTACTATGATATGCCCGGAAACTCCGAAGAGGTGACCAGTCTATATGATCACTGTACCAGAGCTATCGCACACGGCCTACGCTTCGGCACACATGGCCTTCCGCTAATGGGGTCCGGAGATTGGAACGACGGCATGGACCTTGTTGGACGGGACGGTACAGGCGAGAGTGTGTGGCTGGGGTTCTTCCTTTATGACGTGCTTATGGATTTTGTCGTGATTGCCCGCGCTCATGAAGACGAACTTTTTGCCAAACGCTGCGATGATGAGGCTGCGGAACTGCGAAAAAACATCAATGCCAACGGCTGGGACGGTGAGTGGTATCGCCGCGCTTATTTTGACGACGGGACCCCGCTCGGTTCTATGACAAACCAAGAGTGTCAGATTGATTCTATTGCCCAAAGCTGGTCCGTGCTTTCCGGAGCCGGGGAACCCGAGCGTTCGCGTCGGGGCATGGAAGCGGTGGACCAACATCTGGTGCGTCGCGAGCAGGGGTTGGTCCAGTTGCTGTCTCCGCCTTTCGATACTTCACCGCTGAATCCCGGATACATTAAGGGGTATGTCCCGGGGGTGCGGGAAAATGGAGGGCAGTACACGCATGCGGCTATATGGGCGGCTATGGCCTTTGCAAAACTGGGTGACAATCGCCGTGCATGGGAACTCTTCGGCATCATCAACCCAATGAACCATGCACGTACAGCCGAGCAAGTCGCTATTTACAAAGTTGAACCATACGTCATGGCCGCTGATATCTATGCGGTTGTGCCTCATATAGGCCGCGGCGGTTGGACTTGGTACACCGGTTCTGCGGCATGGATGTACAGGTTTATGATGGAATCGCTCCTCGGTCTCAGGCTTGAGGTGGATCATCTGCGTTTCGAGCCATGTTTACCGCCGGAGTGGACAGGATTCACCATACACTATCGCTACCGGGGAACAGTCTTTCATATCAAGGTAATGCAGGTTACGGGAGAAAGCGGAGAAGTGCGTGCGAGCTTGGATCAAATACCGCAGCAGGGCGGTTGCATTCCTCTGACTGATGATCATAAGGAACATTGGGCTGAGGTGTTGATTCCCATTTCGCAAAAGAGTGTCGCAAGTGAAGTTTCAGGTTGAAATCGGAACAAAACTTAGCGATGTCTGCCGCAAAATAGGTATATCTGAGATCACTTTTTACAACCAGAAGAAGAAATTCCAACCCCAGAAGGATACTGTTAATTCAAGTTCTGACCAAGAGAGATAAATCATAAGAAAAGCTATTATTGCAAAACGTTGCGGAGGAGAATAACGAGAAGGTCATAGCCCATAAGGAAGGGCATAAATATTATGCCTTTCACGTCATTTGCCACATCGACAAGGAATATCTGCTTCCCGTCGGCATTACCGTGTATGATGGAAAAGAGGTTCTTCTGGAGAATTACAGTTACAAGGACGTCAAGATAAACTCCGGCCTTACTGACATGGATTTTTCAAGAAAAAATCTAGACTATAAAATCTCAATCCAGCCGTCTTCCCCTTGAGCGGAATGATGTTTGCCAAAGTCATTAACGTAAAACGGCTTTCTCTCAAGTGAAAACGTTACGACCTCAGTGTTGTTCAGATTGTATGGAGTTGTTGAGCTATAAGATGTTTTTCAGTAAAGAACTTTATTTTTTAAATGCAACATTAGACCTCCGAAAATACAAGGGTACCAAATTTTTGAGTAAAGGTCTTTATTACTCTCCCACAAATATACCGTTTAACTGTGATTTTATGAGGAATTATATTGAGTTTTTCACTGATAACTTCACCAATTTTGGTCAATCGGCAGCCGCACTGGCAAATTTTATCTTCTTCAGGAATATCGTGAATGATTTCTTCACGAGGAAAATCTTCGGGGATGGATTTACGACCTTTCTTGCGGGCGTAGGCTTTAACCGTGATGTCTTCGGCAGCTTCAGACCCTTTAAGAACCTCAGAATCTTCCTGCTTTGCAACCAATTCAGCCTCATCAAAAAGGCTGTATTGCTGTTCCTCGCGCTCCGATTTTCTCTGCTTTTCTGATTTTTTAGCAAAATAAAGAGTTTTAAGAAGTTTAACTTGCTCAGTGAGTTCTTCTATTACGGAGTGGCTATCGGAAAGTTGCTGATCTTGCTCATCTATTCTTTTTTGACTCTCGGAAAGTTTCTCTCCAAGAGCACTTATAAGCTCTTGCAGAGCTTCTGGATCATTGGTCAAGTCGGCTATGCTCATGATGCTGAATTCTATCTAATTAGCACACAAATATCAATTAATTTAAGATATTAAAGTATGTTCTTATAACTTAAACGAGGATGTCCTTTTACCTGCATTGGATCAAGACCATCTAGAATCCAGCGAAATTGTCGATGGCTGAATTCAAGTACTTCCTGTTCCGACTCTGGCCAAAAGAAACGATGTTTTTCAAGACGTTTTTGCCACAAGCAAAAGCCATTGTTATCCCAGTACAAAACCTTAATGCTCGTACGTCCGCGATTGCAGAAGACAAAGAAACTGCCGGTGAACAACTCTAGATCCAGATGATCAGCGACCATAATCGAGAGTCCGTTGACGGCCTTACGCATGTCAGTTGCGCCCAGAACGATGAATACCTGCGCTTTTGATTCCACGGGGAGCATTAGAAGGCAATCACTTCAAGTAGCCGCTTCAAAGTGCGCTGGCAAAAATCAGGTTCAATTTCTAAACTGAATATTCCAGATACACAAAGTTTTCTCGGTTTACAGTTCTGCTTCGGTTCTTCCAGTCGGGACACGATGTGTGGAACTGGAATAACTTTCTGAGGTTCTGCTGCCACAGAAATTTTGCGCTTATTATACCCGAAACCTTTGTATGAAAGACAGTGCTTGCGGCAATATTCAGCTTGAGAAAGACCACTGTTTTCCCATGCTGCAATATGCTCTTTCCAGAGACATTGCTTGCTTGTCATATTCATCCTCCTTGAATGGGAGGAAGTATGTCATGTGAGAAAATTAATGGAAGATGCAGGCGTCTGGACGCTTACGCTTATTTGCATGAATTTTGACGCGAACATGGTTAGAGATTATGATTCTAGTAGCGTAGATCTTGCTCTTCTTTTGATTAAGTATATAGAGCAGCTGGATATGATTTTATCTCCAAAAGGAGGAGTAAGGAAAGTTAAACTTACAGCAGATGAACGCAGTGTCTTTTTTGATAACGTTGTTGCTTTACAGTGATTTTGTAATTCTATTTGAGCTACGCGATTACTTGTCAGTACCCTTGATCCCGTAAGCAAGATAGCTTCGCGGGGATTTTTTTGGCATCAACGGCTGGAAATCTGATCAATTAGGCTTGCGCCCTTTTTTGGTGTAGATCCGTTTGTAGTTAGCAATAGGTTAGCAAAAATAAAAGGGTTTACGAAATTAATTTCATAAACCCTTGAAATATCTGGTCGGGATGGCGGGATTCGAACCCACGGTCTCTGCGTCCCGAACGCAGCGCTCTACCAAACTGAGCCACATCCCGTCTTGTGGGAGTGGTTTATCGAATGTGCGTTGGGATAGCAAGAGAAAAAAATTAAATTTGTAATTTTCAAATGTTGAGAATATTTTTTTAAATCTTGTTGCGGAGAAATCGTCAATCACGTAAGCTTAAAATGGTTTTGTACTCATTGTTATATGTGGTAATTATCGTGTTATTAATTCTGCTGAGCTGGTGGAGTTTGTTGGACAAAATGGCTTATATGTGAGAAGTTTTATCAAGAATTAGTCTATATAATATTGTAATTTTTCTATTTTTAATATTCTGAATGTTTTTTAAATTTCTATATATACAGGATTTTAGCTGTTCATTTGAATGGTAATGTTGAGGCTAAAGGAGATTTTCTGAGTGATAAATGTTGTAGTAATTGATGATTCAGCTTTCATGCGTAAAGCCATCAGCACAATGCTGGAGAAAGATCCGGGCATAAAAGTTGTGGCTACCGCTCGTGACGGAGAGGAAGGGCTTGCAGTAATCAGGAAGTTTAATCCTGATGTTATTACATTAGATATTGAGATGCCTAAGATGGACGGGCTTACAGCATTACGTCATATAATGATGGAGATGCCGAAGCCGGTAATCATGGTAAGTTCTTTGACAACTGAAGGAGCAGAATCAACCTTAAAGGCTCTTGATCTCGGTGCTGTGGACTTTATTCCTAAACAGCTTTCCAAAGTATCGCTTGATATTGTTAAGATTGAAACAGATTTGATTTCCAAAGTTAAAAGTGTCGCCATGCGGAGGATGCGCCCTGTTCCAAGGTTGCGTTCTGCCGCGGTTGCCGCTAAGCGTCCCGTTACTCCGCGTGTTAACATCGGAAGACCCAAGAGAGACGTGGTTATGATCGGCGTGTCTACCGGCGGACCTCCTGCTGTACAAAAAATTTTATCTTCATTGCCGAAAGACTTTCCAGCTGGTATAGTTATAGCTCAGCATATGCCTAAAGCCTTTACAGGACCGTTTGCAAACCGACTTAACAGTATAAGTCAGCTTACGGTAAAAGAGGCTGAAACAGGCGACAGACTTGTACCGGGATCAGTATTTGTCGCTCCGGGCGGTTCTCATTTAGTGATTGATCAAAGATTCAGCAGAATTGAATTAACAGTTACAGCTGAACCCAAAGAAGCCTTGTATAAGCCTTCGGCTAATGTTCTGGCCACTTCCGTAGCAAACGCTGTAGGAAGAAGAGCTTTGGGTGTTATTCTTACTGGAATGGGAAATGACGGCAGAGACGGTATCCGTGATTTGAAATCTAAGGGAGGCAGGGCCATCGCACAAAGTGATTCCTCCTGTGTTGTATATGGCATGCCTAAGGCTATTGTTGATGACGGGCTTGCTGATGAAATCGTTGATATTGATGATATGGCTGAAGCTATTCTCAATAATCTATATTTGTAATCCGAAGAGTGGAAAGTCGTGCAACCGTAAGCTGCCTTGCGGCTTTCGAAAACATGAGGAATAGGCAATGACGGACTGTGCGAGAATTATCGAAGATTTGAAAAATGAAGACAATGAAATTGTCCGCGAAGCTGCTTTTCAAGCTGGAGAATTCGGCTGTGAAGAAGCCGTGCCTTTGTTGGCTGAGCTTTTAAAGACCAGCCATCTTGGACTGCAGGAAGCGGCTGACCATGCACTTCGCCATATAGGCGGTAAAAGAACTGTACAGGCAGTTGTTCCTTTGTTGCGTTCCGATGAAGCTCCGGTCAGAAACCTGTCTATGGATATATTACGC
Source organism: Desulfovibrio gilichinskyi (assembly GCF_900177375.1). Taxonomy (NCBI): domain Bacteria; kingdom Pseudomonadati; phylum Thermodesulfobacteriota; class Desulfovibrionia; order Desulfovibrionales; family Desulfovibrionaceae; genus Maridesulfovibrio; species Maridesulfovibrio gilichinskyi. The sequence continues at coordinate 86,967 of NZ_FWZU01000007.1, forward strand.
GAAGTAGGAGTACAGGATTTTCCTTCTCTCGTTGCACTGGTTCATGATGATGATCCGGATATAAGAATTTTTGCTACTGATATTCTTGGTTCCAGCGATAGTTTTATGGCGGTTGAACCTCTTTGTGATGCATTGCTTAAAGATCCTGAAGTAAACGTCCGCTATCAGGCGGCTGTCAGCCTCGGTGACCTTGAAAATCCGGCTGCTGCTAAATGCCTCAATAAGGCAATGCAGGATGATGAATGGGTTCAGTATGCAGTAATCGAAGCCCTTGCTAAAATTAAGCATTCCAGCTCAGTTGATGCCTTGGTCAAGGCTCTTCATACCAGTTCGGACCTTGTTGCATCCATGATAATTGATGCCTTGGGTGAGGTTGGTAATATTAAAGCCGTAACGATGCTTTTACGCCACCTTGATACTTCTCCTACCGCATTGCGCAATAAAATTGTTAAAGCCATTGTCGGAATTCTCGGCGGCAAGTCCCTGCAGCTTTTATCAGCAGCTGAGCGTGAGAAATTAAGAGAATACATGCTTATCGCGCTTAAAGATGAAGATGTAGAAATTCAGGATGCCGCAATAACCGGTTTAGGTTTTGTCGGTGGTGAAAAAGCCACGGATGAAGTGCTTAAGCTGGCAAGTGAACTTGAGCCGGACCGTGATAGGGACAGACTGACTGAAATAGTCTCCAGCCTGTCTAACATGAAGATGAATAAATCTTTAATCGGTGCTTTAAATAATGGCAGTTTTAAAAAGGCTGCTATCGCTATAGAGGTCTTATCAAACCTTGAAGATGTGGGTGTCTCGCAGGTATTGATGGATGCATTTGATGGCAAAGAAAGAGATCTTAAGCGCGGAATTCTGGAAGCTTTGGTGAATACTGCAGGCGAAGAAGCCAAGGACTTTTTTGTGAAAGTTCTTGAAACTGAGCAGGATGGCACTATGCTTAAAACTGCTATCGATTTCTTGGGGCAGAAACTTGAAGCTAAAGACGAAGCGGATAGAATTTTTGCATTGCTTGCTCATCCTTATGATGACGTTAAGGAAGCTGCTCTTGATGCCTGTGTGTCCATCGGCGGAGACAAAATTAATCAGAAATTTATTGAACTGTTTACCAGCGAAGAACCCATCGAAAGGCTTATGTCTGTTTTCGCCATGGGCAAACTTGATGCCACAGGCAATATTGAGCTTATACAGAAAGCTCTTGAAGATGAAGTTCCTGATATCAGAAAGATTGCGCTCGAAGCGTTGGCGGATTGCTCTAGCGGTATGACCAGCCTTCCTTTAATAGTTTCGCGTTTAAATGATGAAAACAGGGATGTAAGACTCACAGTTATTGAATTGATGGGAAAATGTTATAAATCTGAAGTCATACCTTATATTATTCAAGCTTTGGTTGATGATGATGACTGGGTTCAGATTCGCGCTGCAGAAGCTTTGGGCACACATCGTGAGCAGGCTGCACTGCCTAATCTCATTCCGATGCTTGCGTCCCCTAATAAACTTGTTGTTTTGAAAGTTATTGAAGCCTTGGGTGCAATTGGCGGAACTCTCGCATTTCAGTCATTGCTTGAAGCCTCAAATACAGGTGGAGATCCGGAAATAATGCAGGCCGCAGAAGATGCGATTTTTGAAATTCAAGAAAAGCAAGGAGATAATAAATAGATGTCTTCCCTGTTTTCTAAGACTATTTCACTTCGAAAAGAGTTAAAAATTTCTGATCTGGAATTTACCCAGCTTAGAGATTTTATATATGATCAGGCTGGTATATTTATCGCTGCAAACCGTAAATATTTGCTCGAGAACCGTCTTGCCAATCGTCTGAAAGAATTGAATCTGAAGACTTTTGGAGAATATTACTATTTTTTGCAGTACGATTCCGGCCGTAAAGGTGAGCTTAATAAACTTTTTGAAGTTATTACCACTAATGAAACCAGCTTTTACAGGAATCCTCCTCAGTTAAAAGTATTTCAGACAAAAGTTCTGCCTGAAGTTTTTGATACCTTACGCGCGCAAAAGAAAAAAAGACTGCGTATCTGGTCTGCCGGTTGCTCAACAGGTGAAGAACCGTACACGCTTGCTATGATTATCAGTGAGGTACTGGGGGCAGAGCTCAGTAGCTGGAATATTAAGATTACAGCTAACGATTTGTCTGAAAGAGTGCTGAAGGCTGCGCGAAAGGGTGTTTATAATGAATACTCCTTAAGGACAACTCCAAAGGAAATAGTCAGCAAGTATTTTGATCAGAGTGATACGGAGTACAAAGTTACGAATCAAATTAAACAGCTTGTTTCTTTTGGACAAATTAATCTAAGTGATAGAGTGCAGGTTAAAAGAGTTGAAAGATCTGAAATTGTTTTTTGTAGAAACGTTATAATTTATTTCGATGAGCCTATGAAGAAAAAGGTTATCAATGCCTATTATGATAATCTGGTTCCCGGCGGTTTTTTAATTATAGGGCATTCTGAATCTTTGCATAATATTACACGGGCATTTAAACCTGTGCATCATCCAGGTGCTATTATTTATCAGAAGTTGGAATAATTTGTCTGCTTCACTGAATACTGTTTATTGGGCGGACCTATATGGAAAATGATATTTCAAAGATCGCGGTTGCTGATCATATGGAACGCGCAAAAGTAATTGCGATTGCAAATCAAAAGGGAGGAGTGGGCAAAACAACCACAGCTTTGACACTTGGGGAAGCTTTATCCCGCCTTGATAAAAAGGTGCTGGTCATAGATCTTGATCCACATGCAAACGCTTCGGTTCATTTGTCTTTTTTTCCTGAAACAGTAACCATGACAGCTCATAATCTGTTTTTTGATGATGCTAATTATAAAACGATCTGGTTGCAGATAGTTCAGAAACGGGTTGCCGTAGGATTTGATTTTGTACCGGCCTGCATAAGGCTTTCTGAACTTGAAAACGACCTTAAAGATAGAAAAAATAAGGGTATGGTGCTATCTAATGCTCTTGGCGGAATATCCGATCAGTATGATTATATACTGATTGATTGCCCTCCGCATGTCGGAGTGCTCCTGGTTAACGCGATTGTTGCATCGGATTTGGTGCTTATCCCGATCCAGACAGATTTTTTGGCTCTTTACGGTATAAGATTGTTGTTTGATACAATTAAGGTGCTGAATAAGGTGCTGCCGAGTCCCGTCAAATTCAAGGCTTTGCCTACGATGTATGACGGGCGGGCCGGAGCCTGCCGCAAAATTTTAAATCTTATCAGACGAAAACTTAAAGATAAGGTTTTTAGTACAGTGGTGCATATGGATACGAAATTTAGAGAGGCATGCGCCAGCGGAAAAGTTATTTACGCTATTGACGACAAGTCCCGTGGTGCTTTGGAATACATGCAACTGGCGAGAGAGATAATAAGAAATGAAAACGCCTGAAGAATATTTCGTAGAAAATGTAAATCTACCCAATGAAGAAAAGCAGCAGGACAATTATACTGAAGCCGAATCTGCTTTTATGGATAAATATCTTGGACTGGGAGACCGTGATGTCCTTGATACACTCAAAAGAGTTGACCCTAGAAGGGATTCACGACTGCCAGGGTTTATGCCCGCTCCTGAACTTGAAGATTTCGGCGGTGAGGGAAGTGCGGAAGATTTTGAGGAAAGGCTCAAAGAAAATGAAGAAGTTCAACTTGTCAGTTTTGTCGTAGGTGAAAGAGAATACGCATTACCGATAGTTGTAATTCAGGAAGTGGTTAAGAAAGTTCCGGTAACTCTTCTTCCCTCAGCTCCCGGGTATATGCAGGGCATTATTAATCTCAGAGGGCGAGTTACACCGGTTTTAGATTTAAGAAATCTTTTGCATAAGGGAATCGGAGTTTCAGATAAATTTGTTGTTGTTTGCCGACATAAAGGGCTTCAACTGGGCTTGGCAATCAGTGCAGTCAAAACTATGTACCGCGCGGATAAAAGCGAGCTTGTCTGGGGTGTTGAGTCAGAGGTTGGTGTAAGTGCTGAATTTTTACTTGGACTATACAAATCCAGAGATAAGTTGGTCAGTATCCTTTCTGTCGATAGGCTCGTGGAACAAATTTTAAAGAGTGAAGGTGAAATAAATGCCTAAACATATTCTGATAGTGGACGATTCAAAGACTGTAAGGAATCTTGTTGCCTTTATCATGAAGAAGGAAGGGTTCAAGGTCAGTACTGCCGAAGACGGTCTTGACGGGCTGGAGAAGCTTTACAGTCTTGAAAAGGTTGACCTGATTATTTCGGATGTTAATATGCCTAGAATGGATGGTTTTACATATATTAAAACCGTTCGCGAGCAGGACGCATATAAAGATATTCCCATCATCGTTCTTTCTACCGAAGGCCAGGAGAAGGATATTCAAACCGGACTTAATCTGGGCGCTAATTTATATATGGTAAAACCTGCCCAGCCTGAAAAGATGGTTAAGAATATAAAAATGCTGTTGGGTTAGTAATTAGAATTTATTATTTCTTTTTTTTAAGTTATCATATGCTAAGTAGGAAATATTCGTGATCAGTTGCAGACGAACTTTTAATATAGGGGGCTCTAGATGAGCCAAGATTTCTTGGATCCTGAAATTTTTGCTGATTTCATTATCGAAGCAAAAGAACATCTCGAGACAATCGAGCCCAACTTGCTTGAGCTTGAAAATAATCCAGATAATCTTGATATTCTAAATGAAATATTCAGACCTATGCATTCTCTCAAGGGAGCCTCAGGTTTTCTCGGGCTGAATATTATAAATGGGCTAGCGCATAGAGCGGAAAATGTCCTCGACGAACTCAGGAAAGGCGAGATTGCTGTTAATTCTGAGATTATGGATGTAATCCTTGCTGCTACTGATTCTTTGCGTCAGCTTATTGATAATCTTGATGAAAATGGAAATGAAGGCAACGTTGATACTTCGATTGTTATAGAACGTATCGAAGCTATTATGGCTGGTGAAACGCTTGCTCCTCCAGAGATTGAAGATATACCCGAGCCTGAAATTATACCTGAACCTGAACCTGAACCTGAACCTGAAGAAAGTGAATTGGTTTCAGATTTGGAACAAGATGAAATCGAACCAGAATTGCCGGAGGTCGAAATGGTGCAGGAACCTACTACTCCCGAATCTTCTGACCGCAAGCAATCATACCAATTTGTTGCTATAGTCAATGAAAATGAAGAACCGTATAGGTTGACAACTGTCGGGGAAGGACATTTAGCCGACTTCCTTGAGGAAGCTCATGAAATAATAGAAAACCTTACACGTGGTCTTCTTGAGCTTGAGCAGGACCCTGAAGGAAATGACGATCTCATCAACGATATTTTTAGATATTTCCACAACTTGAAAGGAAATAGCGGTATTATCGGATTTCGCGAGTTGAATTCTTTAACTCATGAAGCAGAAACGCTGCTGAACAAGGTTCGTAAGGGCGAGATTAATGCCACCCACTACATGATTGATTTACTTCTTGCCGTTGTAGATGGCATTGAATCACTTATCGCTCATGTAACTCCGTCTACAGGGGAAGTTCAGCCTCTTGATATAGCGCAACTTATTGATCCTCTTCAGGATGCCGTTGAAAGAGGAGAAGTCCTTCCTGTAGATAGTTCTGATGATGCGTATTCTGATGTCGAAGAAGATTCAGGCGAAGCAGATGAATCGGAAGACGAATTGGAATCCAGTGGATCTGAAGACGGACTTGATCCTGAAGATATTACCATTTTTGAGCAGACTGTTCACCAGCAAATAGATAATATTACATTAGCTCTTACAACTTTAGAAGATGATTCCAGTCTTAAAGATTATATAGATGCTCTTTTCCGCAGCCTTGTTTCAATACAAAATTCTGCAGGATATATGGGGTTTGCCAGCCTTAAAGAATATGCCGAACGTACCGCCGGACTTGTAGATCAAGCCCGTTCAACAGATATGGATTTCGGCTTAATGATAGATCTGTTGAAACAGGAATGCGGAATTATTGAAGAGATGATTTTTGCTGCTGTTGCCGAGCTGAAGGGGGAAGGTGAAAGTTCTGACTCAGAAGAAGCTGCCAAGGCGGAACTTAAGCCTGCACCGAAAGCTGAACCTAAGCCGGCACCTAAAGCTGAACCTAAGCCGGCACCTAAAGCTGAGCCTAAGCCGGAAGCAAAGAAAGAACCCAAGGTTGCTGCAACGGAAAAAGTTAAACCTGAGTCTGCTCCGGCGCCGAAAGCTGCCGCTGCTAAGCCTGCTCCCAAGTCGGATTCTAAGCCTGCGACGAAACCTGCAGTTAAAGCTGCAGATAAAATTGATTCACAGGCCGTTGCCGGCGGAACTCCTGCTGTAAAATCGTCTAAGCCGAAGGCTATGACTACTATCCGTGTTGACCATCAGAAACTTGACCACTTAATGAATCTGATAGGTGAACTTATTATCAGTCGCGGACGCTATACAATGCTTGCCCGCGGTCTTGAAGAAGGGCATTTGGAAGTGCCTATAGTTGCACAGCAACTAACAGAAACAACTTATGCATTGTCCAGAATTTCAGATGACCTTCAAGATACGATCATGAAGGTCCGAATGGTGGCTGTACAGACAGTTTTTTCAAGATTTCCAAGGTTGGTTCGTGATTTAAGCCGCAAAAGTAATAAGCGTGTAGAGCTTATCACTGAAGGTGAAGAAACTGAACTTGATAAGAGTGTTGTCGAAGAAATCGGCGATCCTTTGGTCCATTTAATTCGAAATTCGGTTGACCATGGACTTGAACCGGAAGAAGAGCGTCTTGCCAACGGAAAGACGCCGGAAGGGCATGTCTGGTTACGCGCTTACCATAAGGGGAACTCTGTCGCCATCGAAGTTGAAGACGATGGTCGCGGAATCGATCCTGAAAAAATGCGTAATGTTGCCGTTAAAAAAGGTGTTATCACTGCGGAAGAGGCAAGAAGTCTTGATGATCGCGAAGCTATTGAATTAATTTTTGCACCTGGATTTTCTTCCGCTGAAAAGGTAACTGACATCTCCGGTCGAGGCGTCGGAATGGATGTTGTCCGTAACAATATCAAAGACCTTAAAGGTAGTGTGCAGATTTCATCAGAAGTCGGAAAGGGGTCTAAATTTACCCTGATCCTGCCGCTCACCCTGGCTATTATTGATGCATTGATGGTTCAGATAAACGGAGCAAACTATGCGATTCCGCTGGATGCTGTTTCTGAAACCACCAAGATTGAAGCGGAAAGGCTTACTGAAGTTAATAACCGCAAGGTAGTCACTCTGCGTGGTGAAGTCCTCGGTATTGCAGAACTTGCAGAACTGCTGGAACAGCCTGTCAGTGATCCTAACAGGGAGGTGCTGCCGGTTGTTATCATTCACGATAATGTGCGCAGGCTTGGACTCGTTGTAGACAGACTGCTAGAACGACAGGAAATTGTTATTAAGCCACTTGGTAATTTTCTTAGCAGGTTTGATCTTAAGGGAGTCTCCGGTGCAACCATTATGGGAGACGGTAGCGTCGTTCTTATCCTTGATCCTCATGAGATATACAGCATGGCAACAGTTAAAGGATCTATGCAATAGACTCTGCGAAACACGATAAATGAAAACTCCCGATAGATTTATTCTATCGGGAGTTTTTTTGTTATAATCAAAATGTTGTAATTTTACAGGCTGTAAAAAAGTTCCACCAAGGTTACTGGTGGAACTCAGTAATTATATTTTAGAATAATTTTACATTGTAAGATAAAGATTCATGGCTCCGGCCATAACTGTTGCGTGAGCTATTATTGTAAAAAACGGGGCTAGAGTTAGACCTATTTTATGGCGCATAGGGGTGGCACTTTTCCAGGTCACTATCCAGATTGCACAGTTTAAAATAGTAAGAAAGGCAGAAATGCCGAAGCAAATAGCGGTTGTATTATTGGACAAGAGCAGTTCTTTCGCTGGTCCGCAGAGATAAATAATCACTGCGGCTACTGCAACTAATTGTGCAAACGTCGGAATAAAGGCCCATTTGGCAATAACAGGTAGTGAAAATTTATAATAATCGCGGCCGAAGTCGTCTTTATTTCGGCGTAGAACCAGATAAAGTCCGCCTATAGATGCTGCAAAAGATAAAGCCATAATCAAATAAAGTCCGGCTAGACATAGTCCTGCGGCCGGCGGGAGAACCATAAAGTGGTAAATAAAAGGCAGATCTGGAACTTTCGGGAATGGCGCTGCCGCTTGTTGAATGAAAAAAACTTTCATAGTCATTGTTGCGGCATGTATTGAGGCAATTCCTCCGAAGGCTGCGCATGATCCTAACAGTATATGAAGTGGTTTCTTTCCCTTCATTGGTTTCCAGAACATGGTGTACGGAAGAAGCATAGCTAAAGTAAATGCAACGGTTATGTAGACCATTAAAAGCGGAGATGAAGTGCTGATGAACCACTCGGTAAGCCAGTCAAACCTGCGGGTAAAGTACGTTGCCGCACCTGCAGCGCAAATGAGGAAAAGAACATACATTATGAGAGACAGGGAAGATATTTGCTTAGCTAATTTGTCATAAAAAATTTTATTTCGTGCTTTTGCAGTTATCTCTAAAATGACAGCCAGAATTGGTGCTCCGATAGCTGAAAGAGCTATAAAGTCACCTGCGGCTTTGGGTAATAAATGAGAAGTAAGTCTTAACGGTTCAATAAGAGTGTTCATATTTGCTTTATCCTTCAAAAATTTGATGTCGTATAACAATTAAATTCAATTTTATGAAAAGCAAGACCTAAGCTGTAATTAGCTTGATTTTGAGCAAAAAATATCATTTTTTCAGTTTTTAAAGCTGGTGCGGGCTAATTTTTGGGCAAAATGCACTTGTCATGTAGTTCCGAAAGGTTATAGTTAGACAGCTTAGCTTTGTAATTGTAAAATTTAAATATTGATTTATTCTTTTTTGTGAACTTTTGCCTTAAAAATGCTTATGAGGCAAGGGTAAGAGTGCGGTCTTTCAGTAAAATAAGCGATCTGCTTGCTAAATTGCTTTAAGTCGCCTATTTTGAATCAGTTGAAATTTGAATTGGACATCATCATTTTCATATTCAATAATTATGCATTCTGCTTACGTTGTTTTCAAAATTCATCTGGAGAGACATTTTGATGAAGTATTTTCATATTCTTGCATTAGTTATCCTGTCCTTATCAATAAGTGGCTGTTTTGCTGCAAAGCAACCGGATCAGCCAGCGTGGGGTGCAAGTGAAGAATGGCGATTAAAAAGTCTTGAAGAGAATTTTTTGAATTTTAAGGAAGGATTACGTGAACAGAACGATAAAATAGGTAAGAATCATGCTGAAACAATGTCTGAAATTGAAAAGATTCAAGAACGACTCGGCGAGATTGATAACTCAATTGCTGAGCTGAAACAAGCTCAACTGAAGATGTCAGCTATGAAAGCTGAACAGATTATAACTCCTGTTGCTGTTGAGGAAGTTGTTGTCGGTGGCAGCGAAAGCAATGAAGAAAAGCCGTGGATGAATGTTCCTGGCGAAAATACTGGAGATGAGCAGGTGGCTTCTTCATCTGAAAGCGGTGAAGAACTTTATCAGGAAGGAGTTCATCTCGTCCTGAACGGTAAGCCACTGGAAGCACGAAATAAACTCACTGACTTTTTGAAAAATAATTCTTCCGACAAGCTTGCTCCGAATGCTCTTTATTGGATCGGCGAAACTTATTATTCTGAAAAGAATTTTGCTCAGTCTATTTTAAAATTCAAGGAAGTAAGCAGACGTTTTCCTAAAGCAAATAAGGTTCCCGACGCAATGCTGAAAATAGGTCTAGCTTACGAGAAGCTCGGTGATAAAGAGAATGCAGTTTTTTATTTACGGACTCTCACGGATGACTATCCAAAATCGGATCCTGCTAAAATCGCTAAAAACAGACTTAAAGAAATTGAGGGCTAGTTGATTATCGGTGAATCTCAGTTTAATCTCAAAGAGGAATATTTTGCATGTCTTGCTTTGCGCTTTACTCCGGGACTCGGGCCAAAGTCCTGGGCGCGTATTTTAAATAATTATCCTTCAGCTTATGGTGCATTAAAGGATGCCGCGAACTGGGCTGATTTAAATCTTTGTTCTGAAAATGTTGCTGAGGCTGCCCGTTCAGAAGTATGGAGAAGTTCGGCAGAGAAAGAATTTAAAGAAGTAATGCGCCTTCGTTTCGGTATTTTGCCATGGACTCATCCTTCATTTCCTCCTTCTTTAAAAGAGATAGCTGACCCTCCGACTTATTTGTATTACTATGGAGATCCGTCCCTGCTTGCGAATCCGGGGGTTGCCATAGTCGGTTCTCGCAAAAGCAGCCGTTTGGGACTAGAGTATGCTCAAAAAATTTCCGGAGAACTTTCTGCCATAGGTGTTACTGTGATTTCAGGATTTGCACGCGGCATTGATGCCTGCGCACATCAGGAAGCTCTGAAAGGAGTCGGGTCATCGATTGCGGTCCTCGGGACGGGGCTTGATATAGATGATTATCCCCAAAACAGCGGTAACCTGAGGCGTGAACTTATTGAAAACGGTTTGATAGTGTCTGAATTTTCACCGGGAACGAAACCTTATAGCGGGAATTTTCCGTTTCGCAACCGCATTATCAGCGGTTTAAGTTTAGGCGTGCTTGTAGCTGAGGCCGATGTTAAAAGCGGCAGCCTGATTACCGCAAGGCTGGCTGCAGAGCAAGGACGCGAAGTAATGGCTTTGCCCGGACCTTTGGGGAGCAGCAACTTTTCCGGATGTTTGAAGCTCATAAAAGAAGGAGCGGCACTTGTCGAAACAGTTGATGATGTTTTAATCAGTATAGGGCATTCTTTAGATACTAATGCTCAAAGAAAATTTATGCCGGTTTCTGATAAAAAAAAACCGCTGTCCGGACTGTGTTCTGATAAATTTAGTGACAAGAAAAATAATTCAATAAAGGGCTCTGAACGTGCTAAGTTTATTTTAAATATTGATGATCTAGACCCTGACGAACAAGAGATAGTCAAAACTCTTGATAAGGAAGGAAAGCTTCATATTGATGAAATAGCACGTAAATCAAGTGTGGATGTTTCCTTAACAGGAGCTCTTTTACTTGGTATGGAAGTGAAGGGAATCGTTGTGCACTTTCCCGGCATGTACTATGATATTAAGCGTTGCTGAGATAATAGATATATTTTGATTTGAAAGTTTACCCTGCTTTAATTTTTCAAAATGTGTAGGAGATGCCCGACTGATGCAGAAAATTCCAGTAAAACTTGCGATGCCGGGAATGAAACTGGCAAAACCGGTTACCCGCGATAACGGCATGGTTGTGCTTGCTGAAGGGCTTGAGCTGTCTGACGGGATTATCAATAGGCTTGCAAGTATGAATGTCGAGCGTATTGTAGTGCAGGGAAATCCTCTGGATCTCGGTGATGGTGGTGATTCCTCGTGGGGTAAGAAGTCTGAACGTCTTGATTATCTTTTTAGACGATATAATGATGATAAATGGATGTTTCGTGTAAAAGGTTTTTTTAGAGAATATTTTAATCTCAAAGCGGCAGCTCAAAAAGCCGAAGCAGAAGCTATTAAATTAGCTGAGGAAAAGGCCGCAGCCGCAGCTCTTGAAGCTGAAGAAGCAGCTGAAAGGGGAGAGGGAATTTAAATATGTCTGATCTGGATCTTAAAACAAGCGTAAAAGGACAGATTCTCTCAACCTCTGATTTGCCCACTTTACCTACTGTTCTTGATGAGGTTACAAAACTTGTGGATGATCCAAATTCTTCCACAGAGCAGGTTGCCAAGGTAATTTCGCAAGATCAGGTTTTATCGGCTAAAGTTTTGAAGATGGTTAATTCTCCGATTTACGGTTTTCCGGGTCGTATTACAACAATTCAGCATGCCCTTGTTCTGCTCGGCCTTAATGTTATAAAAGGTATTATTATTTCAACGTCTGTTTTTGACATGATTCAACAGGCAATGTCAGGACTTTGGGAACATAGCATCGGATGCGCTTTAGCAAGTGGTGCTATTGCAAAAGCTGCCGGTTTTGAAGATCCTGAAGAATTCACCGTTGCCGGCTTGCTGCATGATTTAGGAAAAGTCGTCACCGCCGTGCAATTGCCGGAACTGAACGAAGCTGTACGCATGACTGTGAAAGAAAAAAATCTTTGCTATTATGATGCTGAAAAAGTTATTTTAGGATTCGGACATGACCGCATTAATGCATGGCTTGCGAGGCACTGGAATCTACCTCCGAATGTCAGAGAAGCAATGACATATCACCATCATCCTGACAGAGCACAGTTTTATCAGCAGACGGCTGCAGTTGTTCATGTCGGGGATTTTCTGGTCCGTCTTTTTGAATATGGTAACGGAGGAGATGATCAAATTTCATACTTCAAGCCGGCTGCCATGAAAATTTTAAAGCTCAAAATGAAAGATCTTGAACCTGTTATGGACGAACTTTCCGAACAGTTTGTTGAGATTTCAGGCTTTACCTTCTAAAGTAAATATCTTCACAATAACTTTAACCTGAATTCTTATTGCTATGATTGTTTTGTATCCATAATATTGGCCGTAATATTCTGTTTTAATGTACCGTTATACAGTTCTGCTTTGACGAAGCTTGCCAGTGATGCTAATCGTAACCCAATGGACATGAATAATAATCAAGGTCTTGTGAACCAGACTAAACATAGATGTATTCTGGTTTCTCCGGATAATAATCTAAAAGAACTGCTTGAGTCTATTTGGCCGAAAGAAGTTCTTGAGTTTACTTATTATGATCAAGCACGTGGAGCCATTGATGATATTTTCAACAATCCTCCAGAGTTACTTATTGTAGATAACAGGGTTACGGATGTTTCGGCTTCAGAAGTTGCACGGCTTGTTAAAAGCGAAAATGTTTACCGGCAGCTTCCGGTTGTTATTTGTCTTGATGAGAAAGATCTTGAAACTCCTTGGGACTGGGATGAAATCGAGGTTGATGATTTCATTATCCGTCCTTTTTTTATGCCCATTGTGCGGGAAAGAATTAATTTAACTTTTTCCAGATCACTGCGAGCTCTTGATGCAAATCCTCTCTCAAAACTTCCTGGAAACACTTCAATAATTAATAAGATTCAAACTCTTATAGAAAAGAAACAGGATTTTGCATTAGCTTATTGTGATTTAGATTATTTTAAATCATTTAATGACAAGTATGGGTTTTCCCGCGGGGATGAAGTATTAAGCATGACTGCGCGGATAATCGTAAATACTGTTCGCGGTTTTGTCGGGGAACAGACTTTTGTCGGGCACGTCGGCGGTGATGACTTTGTTGTAATCACTTCTCCGGATATTGTTGAGGAAGCCTGCAAGCGGATTATTTTTTCTTTCGACGGTATTGTTCCTAATTTTTATGATCTTGAAGACCGCAAAAGTAAATCTATTGTTTCTGTTGATAGACAGGGGGTAGTGCAGACTTTTCCACTGATGGCTATTTCTATAGCAGTTGTTTTTAATATTGATGGTCAACTCAAACATTTCGGAGAAGCCTCCGCCATAGCAATGGGGCTTAAGAAAAAAGCTAAGGAAAATCCAAAGAGTAATTATGTCCTCGACCGCCGGAACACATAATGTAATGCCTGAACCTGTTCAGATCTTTTTCACTCATATGGAGATTGAAAAAGGATGTTCTAAAGCTACATTACGGTCATATGAAAAAGATTTAGTTCAATTCGAAGAATTCCTTTCCACTCGCTCAGAGTCGCTTTCAAACCCTGAAAAAATTTCAGTAGATCATATCCGAAGTTTTCTGGCGAAACTTCACGGGCGTAAGCTTGCTAAAAGTTCCCTTTCACGGAAACTTTCTACACTTCGATCATTTTTCAAATACATGGTACGCCACCGTTTTATTGCCAACGATCCCATGTCCGGAATACGAAATCCTAAACAGGAAATCAGACAGCCGCGTTCATTGAATGTTGATCAGGCTGTTAATCTTCTTGATTCAAAATGCGGGGTCGAACCGCAGGATAAGCGTGATCTGGCTATTGCCGAACTTTTGTACGGCTCGGGATTACGGGTAAGTGAAGCTGTTTCACTCGGCATTTATGATGTTGATACTTCATCCGGGCTTGTCCGGGTAACAGGGAAGGGTAACAAAGAACGTCTTTCACCGCTCAGTGACACTGCCCGCGAGGCTCTTGATTCATATCTTGCCGTCCGGGAAGAGCTTGGTCCTGCCATTGAAGAGACTGCACTTTTTATAGCGAATCGGGGCGGACGCATTAATCGAAGGCAGGTCAATCGGATTCTTTTGCGCATGGCCGAAGAAGCTGGATTGTACGGGGGAGTACATCCTCATATGTTGCGTCATAGTTTTGCCTCGCACATGTTGCAGTCCGGAGCGGATATGCGTTCCGTGCAGGAATTGCTGGGTCATGAAAATCTTACTACTACTCAGCGGTATACTCATTTGAATTTACAGCATATTATGAATGTTTATGATAAAGCTCATCCTCTATCCGAAAGTGGCGCAGTCAGTAATAAACAAGGTGAAAATGATGATTAAGTTACTTATTTTAACAATTAGATGTATATAATTAAAATTATCAACTTTGGAGGATGATCTATGAAAAAGCAGACAGCAGCCGTGGTTACAAACGCAATTGCGGATAATAGTGAAGCGGCTAGGAATGCAGCTCTTTTTGAAATTCGCAGTTTAAAGAAAGATCTTGCTCAGCTTGAAAAGGAACTTTCGTCTAAGAAAAATGAAAGTATCGACCCTGCTTTTGATCTGATCCACAGTGCTTTTGAAATTTTCCGTTATACACAGGTGATAGCAGAAAATGTAAAATTGACTGAACAGATTGATGAAGTTCTTGAAAAAACTTCATATAAGGATTTTCTTGATTCAAAGGGGGCTAGGATATTAAAAAAGCCTGAGGGATGGCACTGGATTTCGCCCGCAGGTGAAATGCACTTTTTGGGAGCCGGATCTGAAACTCAGACTGCAGCAGAAAAGCTTGAGTCTATAATTTCAAATCGCAAGAAGCCTGCTAAAAAGAAAGTTGTTGTTAAAAATGATGCGCCTAAAGCTGAGACTGATACCGTAAAAGTTGATGATCCAGCTGCTTCGAAACCAATTGCCGACGACAGTACAAAAGATCCGAAAAAAAGTAAGACAAAATAGTTTTAGACATAGCTTAGGCAAAAAAAAGGCGTTCCAAATGGAACGCCTTTTTTTGATTTATTACTTGGTCCTTATGCCGTGCAAGCCTCTTCAAATTCAGAGCTGAGTTCAGCAATTAATTCTTTAACAGAGATTATCTTTTTAGCTCTGTATGCATTTGCGCCTGCGAAAGCAAAACCGTATTTCAGTTTTCCGCGCTGTGCGTTGATCAGTGCGGAAGCAATGCAATATGGAGCTGTTTCAACATTACAGGTTTTAAGGCATTTAAAGCTACATTTAAAAGGAGTTTTTTTACCTTCAGTAACTTCTTCGAGGAACTCATTTTTAAGAGCTCTTCCCGGTAGTCCTACAGGGCTTTGAATTACTGTCATATCATCTTCAGAAGCATCAATATAAGCCTGCTTGAATTTTTCGTCCGCGTCACATTCGTGAGTTGTTACGAATCTTGTTCCAAGCTGTACTCCTGATGCACCCATTTTAATGTACTTACAAATGTCTTCTCCGGTATAGACTCCACCGGCAGCAATAACCGGGATTGTTTTACCTGTTTTTTCTTCAAATACTTTAACAGCATCAAGAACTTCAGGTAGAATTGAGTCTAGCGCAAAATCAGGATCATCAAGCTGATCGCGGTGGAATCCAAGATGACCGCCTGCTTTAGGTCCTTCAACGACAAATGCGTCTGGAACATAGTCGAACTTGGACATCCACTTTTTGCAGATGATAGAAGCCGCTCTTCCAGAAGAAACGATTGGCACTAATTTAGTCTTAGCACCGTCAACAAGGTACTTAGGAAGATCCAACGGAAGGCCTGCACCGGAAAAAATAATATCAACACCTTCTTTAACGGAGGTTGATACCTGCGCAGCGAAATCAGTCAGAGCAACCATGATGTTGACTCCAATGATGCCGGAAGTCTTAGCTTTTGCTTTTCTGATCTCATCAGCTAAAGCTTCGCTTTGGGCCTCTGGTGTGCTTTTGTTTGGTTTTGAGCTGGTAAGGCCGATCATTGCTGCTGCAATAACGCCTATTCCGCCTTCTTCAGCTACAGCTGAAGCTAAACCTGAAAGAGATATCCCTACACCCATTCCACCTTGGATAATGGGTACTCTGGCAACTAGGTCGCCTATTTTAAGTTGGGGAAGCTTCATTTGTAAGTTCTCCTATATGTATTTACTAAACTACTTGAAAAATTAAAGATAATACAAAATATTCTGTATTAATGTACTGTTATAAAATCTTTAAAAGCTATTTTGAACTATTCTAACTAGAGTATAGTGCGAGCAAAGTTTTTTCCTGTATGAGCGTTTAAGTCAAGTGTTTTTTACTTTAGAATCTATGGAAAACTATGTAATAATTTTGGTCTTTTCATGTAACTTGTAACATTCTCTACTGTATGTATTTATCAACGATCATTTCTGCAAAAAACATGGATCCTGTGAATGCCGGAGAAATTGCATTAAGTACGTGTACACTTTTGTTGTCACTTTCAATTAGAAAATCCATGACAAGTTCGTTACGTTTTATATCTACAAGTTGAGGGCGGATTCCGACTTTAGGGGTGCTCTCAATATCATCAGGATTTAATTCTTTGACTAATTCTTTTGCATCGTTAAAAAAACATTTGAAGAAATATTTGCGCGGTTCTTCAAAGGCTATGGAGCGGAATTTTTGGTTCTTCATAAAAAGGACCGCATCCCTTAATATAATACTGAAAGCTTCACTGTCCAGTCCTGCTAAGATGCCGTAATTTTCTCTGCCGAAAGCCGGAATTGCCGTAGGCCCAAGATAAACATCCCCGGTCGCACTTCTGGTAAAGTGTATGCCGAGAAACGGGTTTTTAATATTGGGGACAGGATAAATACTTCCTTTAATTATATCAGCCTTATTCTTTTTAAGTTTTTTGTAAATTCCTTTGAAAGGAATGAGCTGGTAGCCTTCGCCGAAGCCGAAAGGTCTGGCAACCTGATCACTGTATGCTCCTGCGGCGTTAATAAACAGGCCGCAACTGATTTCACCTTTGTCTGTAACAATTATATTGTTCTTTCTTGCTGTGATAAAACTTGTGCCGAGCATAAAAGTGACTTTACCGCTTTGCAATAGATCATTGTAGAGTGACTTCATTACTGCGCGCGGGTCAACAACCGCCGTATAGTGTGAAAAAAGAGCTTCTTTACATGTTTTTGCATTCGGCTCTATCTGTGAAAGTCTCTCTTCGTCTATCAGTTCAACTTTTGCTCCGTTAGCTGTGGCTCTGGCATACAGCTCATGCAAAGTAGAAATTTCTGATTCGTTTTTTGCAACAATTACTTTGCCGGTTTCGAGCAACGGTAATCCTTTCTCTTTGCAGTAAGCCTTCATTTTAAAATTACCTGAAAGGCATGACTGAGCGCGCAAACTTCCCGGAGCGTAATATATACCGGCATGCAATACGCCGCTGTTACGACCTGAAGCGTGTTTTGCCACTTCGTCTTCTTTATCGATAATGAGAATATCCTTATGTCCTCTGGCAAGCAGTTCACGTGCCAAGGTTAATCCTACTATGCCTGCTCCGCATATCATTATTTCAGTAGTCTTCATCTAATTATTACTTATGCTCCGCATGCTTCTCGGTATGAACACCAACTGCACTGCGCTGAACGAATTGCTTTAAATTGCGGTTCACAGATCATATTTTTAATAAGAAATGTTGAGAGCGCAGGTATTTTTGTGCCGATAATATCGATTCTTTCTTCTTCATCTGTTTTTGAATCAAATAAGAATTTTTCCTGACCCTCTTTTACAAGTTCAACAAGCGCAGCTTGATGAGGCATTACTGATGAGGTGTGGTGATCCATCAATAAATATAGGGGAAGCTGAAGGCTGTTCGCACTTGATTTAATTTTTTCAAGAAAATCTGCTGAGTCGTACTGCAAGCTTTGCTGTTCTTCAAGTATTGGATTCCAAATTTCAGAATTTTCCCAAAAAGATTTGCGGGGCATATGTAACTGCCCTGTTTTATAGTCGATAACATAGCGGCTGTCGTTACGACTATCAACCCTGTCGATTCGGCCGTGAATTTTTACTGCGTAATTATCATAACCATCCAGATTAAGAATTGCCTGCGCGCTTGTTTCCAGGGCTACTATTTTTGTCTGCCCAATATTGTTAAGAAATAAAGTAAGTCTGTTTTTACCTGCGTATTCAAGTGACTTTTTAATATCATATGGCAGATTCAGGTAAAGTGAATCGCGTTCAAGCCTCATCATAAAAAGTTCACTTAATTCATTGAAGTTTAAATCTTTGCCGCAGATTTCATTGCCGAGTTGCGGTGTTAAAAAATCTTTCAGCACTGAATGGATAAGTTCGCCGAATCCGGCGCGATCTCCGTCCAAGTCAACTGTTGCAGTTTCCCTTACGTTTGAGAGGTAGCGGAAAAAGAAAAGCTTGGGGCAAGTGACATAGCAATCCATGGCTGAAGGTGAAAGCCCTTTATGTTTAAGCATGTCTTCAAGCTTTGCGGCCACAGGCTCTTTCGCAATGGCGACGGGGACATTAAGTATTGCCCCGACTGGAAAGTTGATTGCTTTTAAAGGAAAATTCTCACTGGGAGTGATTATTCTTTTTTCTTTTTGTTCGATTTTCCAGAGGAGTTGTTCAACAAAGCGGCTGCGTACACTTTTTGAATCAAGCAGGCCGGGCTGAACACCGCTTTGATAGAAGATGCATGATTCTTCACTACCCATAATGAGTCTGTAAAAGTTATAGCTGGCAACACTTTCGCGTTCATGTGAATCCGGGAGATCAAGTAGATGTCTTAACTGGTCCGGTAAAAGCGGATCATACGGGTCAGTGCCCGGTATTTTTTCGTCTACCGTGTCAAGAATGAATGTACGTTTGAAGTTAAGCAATCTGCTTTCGAGCATACCGAGTACCTGCATGCTGGAAATCGGGTCCGGCTCAAAGGATACCCGCTGTGAGGAAAGGAGCTGTCTGAATATGGAAAAGGATAAAGATTGACCGAAATCTTCTTCACTGATGGAGCTTTCGCGAAGTTCGGGAATAACTTCGTTCATCAACCTGAACAAACATTCTGAGTCCAGCAGGTAGCGTTGCCATAAAGTTCCGCCGCGTAAGCGAAGCATTTCCGCCATATGCTGTAAGCTGTCAGCAAGCTCCTCCAGTGTTGTGATTTTTGCAAAGCCGTCAATGCAAAGGTTTACAACTTCTGCCCGGAGTTCTTCTGTCGTTTCAGAATTATCAACAAGGTTGCCGTTTTCATCGCAGTAAACCGGAATAAAATCATTTGGATCGGCATAAGGAGAACCGGATCTGAGCAGTGTTTCCCATTGATGAAAAATAGTTCTAAGCGGCTGATCGCCGTTAATCTCAAGCATTTTTAAATAAGGATGCCTGATCAATGCTAAAAGGTCTTTCCAGTAGTAGGTCGCACCGTTTTTATTTTCCTGAAGTTTTAGAATTGCTTCCAGCAGACCGTTCAGGGCAGATCGTTCAAGCGGATAGCCCATACTTATATTGATGTCGTGTTCCGGTAGATGATGCATTACCGGCAGCAGTAATGATGTGTCCGGCAGAACAACGGCGCATCCGTCATATGATCCGGTTGAAAGTTCTTCGCGCATGGCGCACAGCTGCGAGTGGCGGTCAAATCCCTCAAAGAATTTAAGCTCCGGCAGATCGCAACTTCCTTCGGTGTTGTCATCTGAGACCGCTTCGGCTCGCCAGTTACTCAGCCAGTTGTAGTGCTCTTTTACCGCAAAATGTCCCTTCTCGCGCAGGGCTAAAGCCGGGTCACTGTGCCAGATTACCCGCAAACCTAAATTGTCCCAAAGGTGATGGAAAAATTTATCTTCAACGCCGCTTAGTCCGTAAAATCCTGCCAGATATAATTTTTTACCTGCTAAAATATTATCCAGCTTATCTAAATTCTGAGACAGATTGCGGCTTTCAAGGCCACCGGTTGACCAGCCCCGTCTTTCAAGTGCTTCAACATATTTAACAAAAATTATTTCTATTTCTTCGAGCAAAGCGGCCGCCCAGTCGAGAACTTCTCCTTGCAGCATGGATAGATTGCGAGGCACAATATCCTGCCTGAGCATTTCCTCAAGCAGAGATGCAAGTCTGGTCCCCCACGGGAAAAACTTTTGCAGGTCAACGGGCAATTTCGCCAGTAAGCCTGTAGATTCAGTGCGAAGTCCTTCTATTATATGAAAGAGTAAACCTACTTGGTCCAGCTTACCGATTCTGCGCGGAAAAGATCCCGTAAGTTTCGGCATAAGTGAGCTTACAAACTCTGAAAAAGAATAAATCTCAGGCAGAATGCAAGGTTTCGGCAGATTTTCCGACGCGGCAAGAGCTTTTTTTAAATATCTGGCAGGCCGCTGGTGAGGAACGATAACAATTGTATTACTC
The DNA here is from genome assembly GCF_900177375.1 of Desulfovibrio gilichinskyi. Classification (NCBI taxonomy): domain Bacteria; kingdom Pseudomonadati; phylum Thermodesulfobacteriota; class Desulfovibrionia; order Desulfovibrionales; family Desulfovibrionaceae; genus Maridesulfovibrio; species Maridesulfovibrio gilichinskyi. Next base: position 107,501 of record NZ_FWZU01000007.1, read on the forward strand.
AAGTCGCCGTCGGATTCATCTATTAAGATAGAACTGAAATTTTCGATAAAATCTTTTTTCCACGAAATAATGCTGAAAGGTGAGCGGGTGGTCATATCAGAACCTCCCGTGTGAACTGGCCATCTAGGTAGACAAGGAGTCCACGTAATTCTTTTTGATTTCCGTACATTTCTTTCAGCAATCTTAAATACCTTTTAACTTGTTTTTCATTCTCAGGCGAAGGGGAGCCTGTTTTATATTCAACCACCAATGCGCGGTTTTCTTCCAGCAGAAGCAGGTCCGCGCGGTGTGTTTCGCCTTTGCTGTCCATAATGGCAACTTCAGGTCTCCCGCGTTCAATGGCCGCGCGAACATCTTCAACGGATATGGCCCAGCTTGTCATGGCTGCGACTTCGGGGATGATAGTCTCGCGCTCATCCGCAATGGCGGGAAATTGTGCAAAGGCGGCTTCGGTGCTCCGCATACAATCACCGCTGTCATCACCTGTTAGAATAAGATTTTCCATAGCCTTATGCGCAAGTTCTCCGCGCATTCTGGCATCATAGGAATAGTCTTCTAAATTATGGCGATAGACTCTAAGCCTTGGCAGCCAAGCCATAAGCTCCGGTGATTGCAGGGAGGAATAGTCGGGAGCGATTAAATTCTCTGTTATTTCTTGCGTAGGTTTATTTTCTTGCAAAGATTCATCAATTGAAGGTTCCGTCCTTATCGGCGCGGTTCCATGCTCCAGCAGTCCTAGATCATTAAAACGTCCATCAAGGATAGTTTCAATTGCGGAAAGTGCGGGAGTTACGCTTTTAACTTTTTCCGACGGCAGGAATCCGTATAATTCATCTCCGGCTCTGGTCCATGCTACATATAATAAATTGAGCTGTTCCGTGAACATGCGCGTACGGTTTTCATAATAAGTTTCGCCTAAAGCACTGCTCATCGGAGTCAGCATTACTTTTCCGTCCACTTCAATGTCCGTGAAAGTTGTATCTGATCCTGATACCGCCCAGTTATGGAAAGGCACAATAATGACCGGAAATTCCAGCCCTTTTGATTTGTGGATGGTCATAATACGTACGGCATTTACGGATTCAGGGAGAGGTACTTTTTCCTCTGCGGACGAAAGTTCCCAGAAATCTAGGAACGCCGCCAGCGATGTTCCGCGTTTTTCTTCCGCCAAATGAACAACTTCCAAAAATCTGCGAATATAAAGTTCATCCTGAGGATTGCTTTCAATAATTTTGAACCGCGCGACCATTTCGCTTGCAAGGTCGTACGGAGTCATAAGACCAGATTTACGCAGGAACGGCGAAATATGGTACTTCCAGAAGTCGGGAAATTTTTCAGAAAAGCGGCGGTAGAGTGATCCTTTATCTCGTGAACCAAGCCAGCTTACAATTTCATCATTTGATATGGCTGAAATGCGTTGAAAAACTTCCTTGCCGCAAATAAACTCCAGAAAAGCGAGATCGTCCTGCGGGTAATCCAGAAATTTAAGCAGTGATACAATCTGGCGAACTACAGGATGTCGATCAAGCTGAAGACTGTTTTCGGTGATTACCGGAATTTCTTTTTCCACCAGCCAGTCACATACGAGCTGGGCATGTCCGTTGGAACGGACAAGGACGCATATATCCTTGAATTCTCTGCGAGGACAAAGTTCATCTATTAAAAGATCAAAATTGCGTTTTGTTTCAGCTTCAATTTCAGATGAAGTTTCGGCAAACAGTTTTTGCAGTCTTACATATCCACCTGAACGGGGCTGGTTTGGTGGAAGCTTCTGCGATGCACCTTCAAAGGATGAAGCAATCTTTTCAGCAAGTTCTGTCTGCTGATCTTCCGGTCCGTTGGGGTAAAGAATTTCTGCCAGATCGGTTGCTACATCGTAGTCGGCAAGAGCATCGAAGAATGAGTTGTTGAACTCTATAACTTTTTCAAGACTGCGCCAGTTGTAATCAAGGTGGCCGGGAGTAAACTCTGTCAGTGTGGCAAGTTCCGGTTCGTCGGCTATTTCATCAAAAAGTTCAGATCTTCCGCCTCGCCAGCTGTAGATGGCCTGTTTTACATCACCAACATAGAACAGACTTCCGTTCTTGGATAAACATTCTACAGCTAGAGGAATCATAGCGTGCCATTGCTCAAGGCTGGTGTCCTGAAATTCGTCTACTAGTAAATGATGCAGTCTCGACCCCATGCGGCAGAAGGCATCAGGGAGTGCTTCACCGCTTTGCAAAACATACGAAGCGACTCGTGGAAGTGATGAACTAAGCAGCATTCCGTGCAGTGACTGGTATTCTATAATGTCATCGCGGATTTCTTCAACGATTCTGACAAACGGGGCAAGAGCATATGCTCCGCGCAAAATCATGGCCTGATCACGGTAAAGAACGTGAGCTTTTTTCAGATCATCATAAATTTTTTCATGTAATGAATTGATATCGCATTTAGACTTTTTGTTCACGCAATCCACAAAGCTTTCCTTTGTGACCATTGTCGATTCTTTAGGTTCCCCCATAAAATCGAGAGTTGCTGCGTGGTCCAGATATTTCAGCAGGTGACTTGAGGCTGCGATGCTTTCACTCTTTATTAATGAAGACATGGCGGAAACTGCTTTCATATATTTATCAAAATATCCTTGAAGCAATCCTGCTATTTCTTCCTGATCAGTAAGCCTTTCACCGGGGCATTCCAGAACATGCTCAAGAATTCTGATCAGCCTGAAACGCATTTGTTCAGCCAGCCAGAAACCCTGCTTGTTTTCTTTGATAACGAGGCTTTTAACAGCGTCATCCATTAACTTTTTACGATACTCGTCGCCTTCTTCACATTGGGACAAAAATTTATTGAAGTTAGGCTCAAAAAGTGTCGCTGGATCGAAAAGCAGTTCAAACTCAGGGCTTAAGCCTAGTTCAAGGGCGAAAATACGCACCAGTAGATTCAGCAGACTGTCGATGGTTCTGATGTTTAACCTGTTGTAACGCTGTAAAATCGGAGTAAGTTGACGTTTGGCTGCGCCGGGAGTCCAGTCACTGCCGAGTCCGTCACCTTTTATGTCCAGTGCTCTGTTTTTAAGAGAGCGCACGACCCGTTCTTTCATTTCAGCGGCGGCTTTATTGGTGAAGGTCACCGCCATTATTTCAGGCCAGCAATAGCCTTTAGCCTGTGATGATTTACAGACGGGAATTGAATCCTCTTCCTGCGATCCTGCAAGGAGGGATAAAAAGCGTGCAGTTAGTTCGTAGGTTTTACCGGAACCGGCGGAAGCTTTTACCTGTTTGAGCATATTTTTGAGAACCTTTTAAGCTGTTGAAATTATGTTGTCTCAGTTTGCGGGCTAAGTACGCGGGATGTGATTCTACCTTCCATTACAATAAGGAGCACCGCTGAAATGATGAGTAAGCTTCCGAAATACCCGGTCCAGTCGAAACTTTCATTCCACCACCACCACGCGAGCAGGGCGGCAACGACAGGTTCAAGCGTAGCAATGACAGATGCCGTTGTGGCTTCAAGCCATTTTAAACCTGCGTAATAAACAGTGTATGCACCGTAGGTACAAACTATTGCAAGTGTGATAATACATATCCATGAAGTCGGGGTTTTGTGATGAAATTCGAAAAAAGGAAGCAATCCTAGCGCGCCGATCGGAAGGGCATAGAGAAAAATTGTAGGAGTTGAGTAGCGGGCGAAAAAAGTTTTTCCGAAAATATAATAAAGCGCGTATGTGAATCCGGAGGTCAGGCCGCATAAGAGTCCGAACCATGTGAAGGTTAATTCTTTTCCGGTTCCGAAAATTTGAGGCCCGAGTGATACGCATACAACTCCGAGAATTGTCATGGAGAGGGCGCATAGTTTAATCGGACCCATTTTTTCGCCGAGGAAAAGCCATGACATGAATGCAACCCATGCCGGAGCCGTGTAAAGAAGCACTGACGCAAGTGCTGCGCCAACTCCATGCACGGCTAATTGATAAGATCCGTAAAAAACGGTGACACCGACTATCCCGAAGCAGACGACAAAAGGGATGTCTTTAACAGCTATTTTAAGGGCACGCATACGGTATGCATGGACAGCGAAAAGTATCCATGCGATTAGAGCTCTCCAGAATGCGTTTTCCAGAGGCGGAATCCCCTGTTCAAGGGGGAATTTAGAAACAGGTCCGATGAGGCTCCACATGACTGCAGCTGTAAGTATTAGTATGCATCCTCGTAAGTTCACGTGTGGCCCTCGAATATTCTGGTTTGATTATTACGGAACAGCAGATTTATTAAAATTTACAGTTGGATTGAGTATCAGAGTTGTATGCTTTTTCCATTACATCGTCAAAGATCTATCGCAGGATAGAACCATATAAAGTCAGGAGATTAATTATGGATAATAAGAATTTAAAAGAATGTTCAAGAGTAGTTGCAACGGAAAATGATGAAGGATTGCGACTCGATAAATTTTTGATTGTTTTACTCCCTGAAACAGGTCTTCGTCAGCGCAGAAGGATTGTTGAAAACGGTCTGGTTTCTGTAAACGGACGGAGCGCAAAGCCGGGGCTTAAAATGTTTGTCGGAGCTGAAGTTGTTTTATATGAAAAAACTGACGCAGACAGCACCGAAAATCTTTTGCCGCATCTTACCATAATCAAAGAAACTGACGATTATGCCGCTGTCTTAAAACCGGCAGGGATGCATTCCGCTTCCATCGCCGGAAGTATGGAAAGTTCCGCGCAGGATTGTCTTGAAGAACTTTTCATGGAGAAAAATCCGATTTTAATTAACAGACTGGATTATTCAACTTCCGGAATACTGCTGGTAGCATTCGGACATGAACAGGCCCGTTTGTTTAAAGAGTATGAAGAAGAAGGAAAAGTTGAAAAAGAATATTACGCCAGAGTTCTGGGTAATCCTGATTCTGAGTTTGTTGTCAAAAAAGAGCTTGATACTGATTCCCGCACTGTAACCAAAGTGCTGGACGACGGCTCTGACAGACTCCGCTGGAGCTACGTTGACCGTATGGCCGACTTAGGCAACGGCGTATCCTTGGTTAAAGTCAGAATCGCAAAGGGCGCGCGTCATCAGATCAGAGCACATCTTGCTTCCGCAGGATTCCCGATTGTGGGTGATGATGTTTACGGACAGGCTTCTGCCGGTGAAAAAATGTATCTGCACAATCACCTGATTTCGTTTGAAGGATTCAGAGCTGAGTGTGAGCCTGATTGGGATTAAGTTTCGCGGGTTATATATTATGAACGAGAAATCCCCCTTGGAGCTGTGCTTCAAGGGGGATTTCTCTGTTTGAGTGAACAAGTAATATATAGTATTATTTTACTATAGTGATTTTTTCCGTAGGTATTTGAATTTTTACAAATTTACCTTTTGATGTTTTGAATTCTATATAAGATTGAGTTCCAATATTAGTCAACAGAACCGTAGAGTTTTTAACTAAGAGGTCTGAGCTTGTCGCCAATTCGTCAAAAAGAATAGTCTGATTTTTAAAAATATTTTTGTAGTGCCTGTTCACAATTAGTATTGGCTCTTCAACTCTGATACCAATTTTGCAAAGAGTGTTGTTTACTAATACGGTTAACGTTGGAGGCATTAGTAATGGGAGTAAAAATATTGGTAATAAGAAGTATCTATTTTGATAATATTTTTCGACCCAATCAAAAGAGTATAAACAATAAATTATAAGAGCTATTATGAATGTAAAAAAACATAAAATATTATAATCTGAATCGTGTTTTGACATATTGCTTAAATATAATATCCTGTATGCAATAAAAGAAAATGTATATAATGAATAGTTGAAGCGCTCTTTTATCTTCTTGCTTTTTGTAATTTTTGTTATGGAGATAAGTATGATGTCTAGTGGAAGTAATAGAGCAAAGAAAAAAACAGCAACAAGAAATAGGTAGTATACGATAAATAAAAATGAGGTGAAGCATAATAAAAAATATTCTCCAAGAAGTAACTCTACGGGAAAATGGCGAATGCTAATGAAATATATTGTAAAAATTAGAGCTCCAAGAAAAAGAAAAATACCAAATATTTGTTTAAATATTTGGTAAGCGTTTGGGAATTTTGACTGGATAGTCCGTAGATCCTTAAGAAAAAGGTTAGGTTGTTCTTCTACAATGTTCATGTCTGCTCCATATTAATCGTAATAATTTGTAATCTACGTGTGTTGTAAGGTAAATGTTTTCTGTTTACTAAAAAATCCCGCCCAGCTCCTAAAAGCCAAACGGGATTTATATTCAAATCGTATATTCAATCTTCTACATCAATAAAGCCTTAGCAAAATCAGCACCGTTGAATGGGCGCAGATCTTCCATTTTTTCACCTAGTCCGATGAAGGTAATGGGGATTTTGTGTTGCATGGTCACGGCAATCATGATTCCGCCTTTTGCTGTTCCATCTAGCTTGGTGAGGATTAATTCATCCACCCCGATTGCTTCGTTGAAAAGCTTTGTCTGAGACATGGCGTTCTGTCCGGTTGTTGCGTCAATGACCAGAACACAGCGGTGCGGGGCTTCATCGTGTTTTTTACCTAAAACTCTTCTTATTTTAAGGAGTTCTTCCATCAGGTTGGTCTTGGTGTGCAGTCTTCCTGCTGTATCAAGAAGCATCAGGTCGTAGCCGTTTTTAACTGCGTAATCTATTGCTTCATACGCTACTGCGGCAGGGTCGGAGCCTTCTGCTTTTGCAAAGAATCCTGCTCCTACGCGTTTAGCCCAGATCTCAAGCTGTCCGATTGCTGCGGCGCGGAAAGTATCACCCGCAACGATTAGAACCTTGCGGCCCTGCATCTGTTCGCGGTGGGCGATCTTTGCAATGGTGGTGGTTTTACCGACACCGTTAACCCCGATCATCATTACAACTTCGGGCGGATTGTATGCTTTAATGCGCTTAGGAACTTTGAAAACTTCGTCCAGTTCTGCTCGCAGAAGATCTTTGAAATTTTCAGGATTTGTTTCACCGCTGTTGCGTATTCTGGCTTTCATGCGGCTCACCAACTCGGAAGTTGCTTCAAAGCCTACATCTGCCATGATTAGAATTTCTTCAAATTCTTCCCAGAAATTGTCATCAAATGCGGAGTGACTTGAAAGAAGAGAATCAAGACGTTTGGTAATCTGTTCTCGTGTTTTGGAAAGTCCTTCGGAAAGTTTAATGAAGAGACGGCTTCGTTCATCTTCTTCATCTTCAAGCTCAAGAGCCAGAGCCAGACGATACTGCAATTCAGAGCGAAATTCTTCGACATGTTCATAGTCCATGTCGCTTAGCCATTCTTTGAAGCGGGCGACGAAATCTTCAGCTTCTTTGGCCGGGGCTTCGAGTGCTTTCAGCAGAAAAGTAAGGCGCGCCCAGAGATCTTCTCCGGCAGTATCAATGCCGTCAAGAATGAGGTCAAGCCATACGGAAAGGCGTGGATCTGCCTGTTGCAGAGCTTTGGTAAGGTCACTCTGCCACTGCGGCTTGTCGGCATCCGGCTTGGCTTCTGTAGCCATGATCGGCTCAATTATTCTTGCCTTACCGTCTTTTAGCTTAGCGGAAGTTTCTATTTCTGGTTGGGGATCAGGGGCAGGTTTAGGAGTCGCAACAGTTTCAGATACTGGGGCGGAAACAGGTTCCGGCACAGGAGTTGTTTCTGGCGTTGATGTGGCTTCTACCTTGGGTTCAGGCTTAGAATCTTGCGTAGCCGCAGGTTTTTGTGCAACTGCTTTTGTCAGTTCAACTGTTTCTCTTTGGATAGGAGCTTCTTGTTGCGCAGAATCTTTCGGCGCAATTTCTTGGATCGGTTGTTCCTTATCGCCTAAATATTCTTTGAGAGCTTTTGCGGCTCTATCTTCCGGGCTGACCCATAGTTTTTTTACTTTAGAAAAAAATCCCATTGAAATCCCCTTTGAAATCTATTTTGAATTGCGGAAGATAGCGCAGTCGGAGCCGATACGCAACTATCTATAGGCTCTAACCTCCGTTGCGGCTATCAATATATCAGCTTATTTTTCAGTTCGCGAAGGTTTACCCTTTGTCATTCATCATTTATAGAGATCCACAAGTTTGTTGAAATTTACACGTCTTACATATACATCTGTGCGAAACGCAATTAATGGAGACTTTTTATGAAAAGAACATGCATAAAGGCAGCTTTGAATGCGGAAAGCCCCGTATCCGATATTCTTATTAAAGGATGGGTCCGCACTAAGCGTGACAGTAAAGGGTTTTCATTTCTGGAAGTAAACGATGGTTCCTGCATTACGAATATTCAGGTCATAATTGATCATACTCCTGAAATTGAAGCAGTGCTTGAACATATATATACCGGCGCATCTGTCAGCGTACTTGGAGAACTTATCGAATCTCCGGGTAAAGGGCAGAAATGGGAAGTCCGCGGTAAATCTATTGAGCTGCTCGGCGCAGCTGATCCGGAAACCTTTCCTCTCCAGAAGAAACGCCATTCTGACGAATTTTTAAGAACAATTGCTCATCTTCGTCCTCGTACAAATAAATTCGGAGCAATGTTCCGTATCCGTGCTGAACTTTCCTTTGCTGTGCATCAGTTTTTCCGCGATAAAGGCTTTTTTTATGTCCATACTCCCATTATCACCGGATCAGACTGTGAAGGTGCTGGAGAAATGTTCAGAGTAACATCTCTTGATCACGACTCACTCGCCAAACTCGGCAAAGCAGAGCAGGGCGCTAATGATTTCTTCGGTAAAGAATCTCACCTGACAGTTTCAGGACAGCTTTCTGCGGAAATGTATGCGCTTGCACTCGGCAGTGTTTATACTTTCGGCCCAACCTTCCGCGCTGAAAAATCAAACACTCCCCGCCACGCTGCGGAATTTTGGATGATTGAACCTGAGGTTGCGTTTGCAGATCTTGAAGATAATATGGATCTCAGTGAGGAGATGGTAAAATATCTCATCAATCATATCCTTGATAAATGCGCTGATGATATTGAGTTGTTTGCTAAGTTTGTTGATAAAACTTTGATGGATACTCTCAAAAATATCACAGAGAATACTTTTGAGCGTGTAGCTTACACTGATGCAATCGAGCTTTTGAAAAAGTGCAAAAAGGCTGATAAATTTGAATTTAAGCCTGAATACGGTCTTGATCTGCAAACTGAGCATGAAAGATATCTCACCGAAGAGCATTTCAAGAAGCCTGTAATTGTTTATGACTATCCTGTTGAAATTAAGCCTTTTTATATGCGCCTTAATGATGACGGTAAAACAGTTGCCGCCATGGATTTACTTGTCCCTAGAATCGGTGAACTTATCGGCGGTTCTCAGCGTGAAGAAAGACTTGATGTGCTTGAACGCAGAATAACTGAAATGGGAATGGAAACAGAAGATTACTGGTGGTATCTGGACAGCCGTCGTTTCGGAACCGCGCCTCATGCCGGATTCGGAATGGGATTTGAGCGCATGCTTATGATGATCACCGGAGTTACCAATATACGTGACGTAATACCTTTCCCGAGAACTCCCAAGAGTCTTGAATTCTAAAAATTAACTTACCGATATTAATAGGGGCCGCATGTGCGGCCCTTTTGTAATTTTATGCTTACTATTCCACGTCATATCAAGTCTTCAACTGACATCCCGAGTATTTTTCTGGATGGACTTACTCTTGTCCAGTACCAAAGACGCAGTTCTGATTTTAAACATGAAATTTGCGTATCCCAGCATTCGCTGGTTTTTATTCTTGAGGGAACCAAGTTAATCCATTCCGCTTCCGGTGATATCAAGCTTGGAAAAGGGGAAGCGTTTTTTATCCGCAAGGGATGCCATATAATGTCTGAAATGGTTCCTGAAGCAGGCGGTGTGTTTAATACTATTCTCTTCTTTTTTAATGATTCAATGTTCAATGAATTTGTAGATTCATTGAACATTGAAGGTTCTCCAAGTAATTCTGAAGTTCCTTCTGTCTTTAAAGTGGCGAGAAGTGAACCTATAGAGATATATCTGTCGTCTATTGCTCCTCTTTTCGGGACACCTCTTGCGCGTGATGAGCAGTTCCTTCGCCTCAAAGTGCGTGAGCTTCTTCATTATATATGTGCGTCTGAAGGAAACGAAGCCTTTATTAATTTTTTATATTCCTGCCGTAATGAAATGAAGAGCGATCTAGCTTCGACCATGGAACGGTACTTCAACAAAAATATCAGTTTAGAAGATATGGCGGAGCTTTCCGGGCGGAGTCTATCAACATTTAAGCGCGAATTTCAAAAATTATTCGGAACCACTCCTGCACGATGGATTCGTGACCGCAGGCTTGCATGGTCCGCGCAGTTGATACGCAATTCTGCTAAAAGTATCTCTGAAATATCTTATGAATCCGGATATGAAAGCCTTTCTCACTTCAGCAGTCTCTTCCGTAAAAATTACGGTATAACTCCTCGCGAATACCGATCTGGACTTAAATCATCAAAATCTGAACTTTAAACGAGAGTCAGTGTGCTTTTTTTTCTATAGCTTACTTCAAAACAACCAAGGAGGAAGTTATGAAAAGATATGTAATGACTTTTGTATGTCTTATGCTGGCAATGCAGCTCGGTGCATGTTCAGCAAAGAGCATGAAGGTAGAAGGATTCTCATCGCCGGAAAGTGTTATAACTGATGGTACTTATTTTTATGTTTCCAATGTCGGTAAGGAACTTAAGCCGATGGATAAGGATGGCGACGGGTTTATTTCCCGTTTGTCTGCCAAGGGCAAAATTATGGATAGGCAGTTTATAAGCGGCCTTGATGCTCCCAAAGGAATGACTGTTAATAACGGTATCCTTTATGTGGCGGATATTGATAAAGTTAAAGGCTTTTCAGTTTCTAATGGAAAGCAGGTTTTTGACCTTGATTTCTCTGCGCAGGGAACATCACTCCTTAACGATATGACTGTTGTTGATGATAATACCCTGCTGGTATCGTCAACTGACGTCGGAGCCGTGTATGAAATATTACTTAAACCAGTCCCGACATTACGAAAAATCGACTCAAATGTTGATCTTGTCGCAGCTAACGGTATTTATTTTGAGCGTGAAACAGGAACATTGTATGTAGCTGCTTACGGCAGCAATAATAAATCCAATGGTTTTATTGGAAAAGGTAAGCTTGAGAGCGGCAAGCTGGATTTTAAGAAAATATATACTGTCGGGGGATTGTATGACGGCATAGCCGTAAATGATGGAAAAGTGTATTTTTCTGACTGGGTTACTTATGAGAAAAAAGGTGTTCTTAAAGAATTTGATTTAGCATCAGGTAAAACACTTACACTTGATTTATCCGAAAAAATCGGCGGACCTGCTGATTTTTATATGGATAAGGATAGTAAAATGTTGTGGATTCCCATGATGATGGAAAACTCTTTGTTAATTACTCCGTATTAATGAACCCAAGTTTAACATTCCTGATAAAGTTATCCCCCTTCTATATATAGAAGGGGGATTTTTAGTGATGCTATTTTATAGGCAAAAGCAGTAAGGTCACTAGATGTTCAGGGGCAGTGGCATGAGGATCGTTAAGATACTGCTCAAAACCTGGGCCGCCTGCGCATTCTTCATTACTTTCCTGCAACCATTTTGCAAGTTCTGTCCAGCTCTCGGTAAGTTTGTCATAAGGCCCAAGGTGTGCTGTTACGGCATATCTGCCGCTTTTAACTTCTTTGATTTTAACATCACCGACGGTGGGAACTTCTTTATCTATTGTGATGCATGCTTCTGATCGCAAGTTTTCAGCAGGGGTTTTCATAGGGTCGTCGTAGTAAATTCCAAATGATTTTGTCCTTTCTGTAAACAGCCCGTGTTCTCCGGCCCAAGAGGCAAGCTTCATCCATGCAACTTCCACTTCCTGATATGGTCCTACATGTTCAACATAAGCCAGTTTCATAGTATCAAGAGTCCAGATTTTAACGTCCATTTTATGCTCCGTTAAGTTAGGTGTTATATTAAAAAATGCCTAAATAGATTTCAGTTATCAGTTCTTCCGGAGAAGTGTCCTCAGGTGCATTTATATATTTCTCAAAATACGGGGTATCGTTTCTGAGTTGATATTTGCTTGCTGGAAGCCATTTACCATAAAGTTCTTTGCATGCTTCTTCAAGTCCGTCATATGGTCCGTAGTGAGTTCCTACGGCGTACTTTCCTCCGGGAACGGTTTGAATTCCTATTTCGCCTTCCGGCAGAATATTACCGGGGATGCTCATGCACGCGTCATATCTGATTTTACATGCTGGAGTTACTGACGGAGAGTCATAACACAGTCCCAGAAATTCTGTCTGATTACTTAAAAGTCCTTTTGGACCTGCCCATCCGCAAAGTTTATTCCATGCCTTGTCTACCTCAAAATATGATCCGATATGGCGGACAAAAGCTACTGACGTCTCTTCTCGTTCGCATATTTCAACTTTTAAGGTTAGCGGCGAATCGTTTATTCTAAGTTTTCCAGCTGAAATGTCTGGAAAGTAGTGAATTCCGCTGTTAACAGGAGGCGCGGCAACTTCTCGTGATTTAAGCCTGTAATCGCTGGGAGGCAGTTTAAACATTTTTTTAAATGCCCGGCTGAACGTTTCTGGAGATTCATATTGAGCGTCAAGGCTGATATTAATAATGGAGTCATTCTCATAGCAAAGTTTATATGCGGCTTTCTCAAGTCTTAAGCGGCGGATATGTTCTTTTAAGCTTTCACCGATCATACCTTTAAATATACGGTGAAAGTGAATTACTGAAAAGCATGCAGCTTCAGCCAGTTCTTCCGGTGGAAGTTCGCGGTCCAGATTTCTCTGAATAAACAATAGAACTTCCATCATTCTTTCGTTGTATGGTTTCAATATGTTCGACATTGATATCTCTTAATATTTCCATGTAAGGTAGTGCATGACATTTTTTATCATTTTGAAATAGACGTAAGTGGAGGCTATATTGTCTTTAAAGTAAAGTAGATATTCGGGTTGCTGAATCACTGAGTATAGGTTTAATCTAAGATTATGAATAAGTTTAAACAAGTCATAGTTTGTGCTGCTGCCGTTATGCTTTTAGCATCATGTAATTCTGTTAAAAAAATTACCGGCAGCCCATGTGTGAGTAATTCCACTACGAGTTCGCAGATAATTGTGGATTCTGCCGCGTGCGCAGTCCGGCAGATGAAGCACGAACTGGATGGTCCGACGATTGATTACCTGCTTGAGATTTCAAGAGCAGTGTTTATTTTCCCGGATGTGTACAAGCTGGCATTTATGATAGGCGCAGAGGGCGGGACGGGGGTGCTGTGTGCAAAGGACAGCACCGGTTTCTGGAACGGTCCGGCCTTTTATTCAATGGCAGGTGTAGATATCGGGCTTCAAGGAGGAGTGGCAGGTAAGACTGTGATGATCTTCCTTATGGACGACGAAGCCTTGGAATCGGCCATGGCCGGGAAGATAGATTTATCCCTTGGAGCTGATCTGGCCATCGGTGATCTAAGCGGGCAAAGTCATCGGGGCAGTTTTGATGTGGACGGAAACATCTTTCCACTCGTTTACCAAGCAGGAGCATTTGCAGGAGTTTCGTACCGTACAGGGGCTCTTATGGTCGGCAACGAAAGAAATAAAACTTATTACGGGAAGCCTGTCAGCGTGAAGGAACTGCTTATGACTCATGAGCATGACAAGCCGGAGGCTGATATTCTTCTTAATGCGCTTGTCGGATTATAGATTAGTTCTCGCTTAGAGCTTCCATAACTTTTTTGCGCTGTCTGGTATATTGGAGCAGGTCTTTACATATGAACTGTGCGCTGTGGTAAAAAGCGAAGAATTGTACCATCTTCTGAAGGTAAAAGCGTCTGGTGACTCCTTCATTACGCAAACTTTGCAGTCTGTCTTGCGCTGCATCGAATGCGTTTTGCAAAGCGTCTTCGTCAGGAGTTTCCCCGGCACTGATAGCTCGCATTGATTCAGCTGTAACCTTAGAAAGAGTTCTAAGCTCATCTCTCATTATAATTTCGTATCCCTCACCCTGAACATTATTAAGTGCGTGGAGCATTGCCCGCATGTGGGATGCACCTTTTTCTAGGGTGGATACTTTTAAACCAAGCAAATCTGTATCTTCTACATATAAGAGCCTCTCATGTCGCATCACTTTCAAATATGTTTCGCGGTTAAGAAGAATTTTACTGTTAAAAGAATCAAGCAGTTCCGGATCAACACTTGTCTGCATGTTTAAAAAGCTTTCCATCAGGTTTTCGTAGTGGTCAGCACATTCTGAAAATTGGCTGCAAAGACTATCTTTTAAAGCTTCAGCCGCTCTTAAGGGCCAAATCAGAACGCTGACTAGAAACGCACTGGCAACTCCGACAGTGATTTCCAGGACTCGGAACAGTCCGTATTCAATACGATGAGCTTCTCCTAAACTTGCAAGTGTGACGATAGTGGTTGTGATGGCGGCCATGCGGTAGCGATCGTTGTATCTTGTCATATAAGCACAGAAGGCTGATGAAACGAAAAGAGATAAAAGCGTCATCGAAGGAGTTTCGGGAAATATTACTATACAGATGATACCTATTGCTGCGCCGATGGCTGTTCCTGAAAATCTGTACCAGCACATTTTGATAGAGTCGGCCACGTTGATTTGCATTACGATTACGGCAGATAACGCTGCCCAGTAACCATAACTAAGGTGGAAAAGGTTTGCTACGGAATAAGCCATGACTGCGGCAATACCGGTTTTTACACCATGTTTAAGATGGGGAGACTGTGATTGGGGAGTGAACATTATTTTAAGGGGCCTTAGATATGATTGAATTGTTTGAGTAGTTGATTTGGTACGAGTCAATAATAAGCTCGCGCTTCGTGTACAATCATTATGTATATCAAAACCGGCAAAAGCAAGTGTGAGTAATGACTATTTCAAAATAAGTGCACAAAGTGGCTGACAGTGGTATTGTAGCATAATGAATTTAAATAAATTTAAGTTAATTATATCAATGGTTAATTGTATTTGAGCCTTCTCTTTCTTTATTGGATATCCACAATAATTCAAAAACCTGTTGACTGTTTGGAGTGATTTACATAGAACCTCTTTCTCGGGTCGGCAACGGCTGAACGCCACAGCTCTTCCCGGGATTTTTTTTGACTGACCGGTCACAAAACGGTTGACATTGAGACGGTGATTATATAGTTTCCGACTCCGCGCTGCCGAAAGGGGCGT